>NZ_DAORSQ010000006.1:3480-4969 GCF_035443605.1 Actinotalea sp.
CCAGGCCGAGGTCCGCCAGGCCGTAGACGTAGTGGTAGGGCAGGCCCTCGGCCTCGATGCGCTCCCGCGCGCCCGTGCCGCGGTCGACGATGACGGCAACGGCCACCACGTCGGCGCCGGCCTCGCGCAGGGCCTCGACCGCCGTCATGACGGACCCGCCCGTGGTCGACGTGTCCTCGACGGCCACGACGCGGCGGCCGGCGACATCAGGGCCCTCGATGCGGCGCTGCATCCCGTGGGCCTTGCCCTCCTTGCGCACGACGAAGGCGTCGAGGTCCTGCCCGCGCGAGGCGGCGGCGTGCAGCAGGGCCCCGGCGACCGGGTCCGCACCGAGCGTCAGCCCGCCGACGGCGTCGATCTCGCCCGGACCCAGGCCGGCCTCCTCGAGGACGTCGAGCAGCACGTGCCCGATGAGCGGCGCCGCGCGGTGGTGCAGGGTGACCCGGCGCAGGTCGACGTAGTAGTCGGCCTCCTTGCCGGAGGCCAGCGTCACACGGCCGTGCACGACGGCGAGGTCGGCGATGAGGTCGCGCAGCTGCTCGCGCGGGGTGGGGCGCAGGAGGTCGGTCACGGGGTCAGGCTACTGGCCGGCGCCGACGCGGCGAGGGTGCCGTTCAGCCCTCGTCGTCCGCGGGCACCTCGTCGGCCTCGACGGCGTCGCGCGGGCGCCGGTCCACGCCGGACAGGGCGCGGATCGCGGCGCGCGGCAGCAGCCGGGCGACCTCGGAGACGAGCCCGTAGCGCAGGCTCGGGGTGGAGATGACGGCGCCGCGGCGCACGTCGGCCAGGGCCGCCGTGACGACGGCGTCGGCGTTGAGCCAGGCCAGCTCGGGGAAGCCCTCCCCGCCGAGGCCGGCGCGCTCGTGGAACTCGGTGCGCACCAGGCCGGGGCACAGGGCGGTGGCGGTCACGCCCGTGCCGCGCAGCTCGACGGCGAGGCCCTCGGTGAAGACCCGGACCCACGCCTTGTCGGCGGAGTAGGTGCCGAACGCGCTGAGGGCCGCGATGGACGAGACGTTGAGGACAGCCCCGCGCCCGCGCCCGACCATCGGCCCGACGGCGGCGTGCGTCAGCACCAGGACGGCGCGGACCATGACGTCCAGCCCGCGCTCGTGCTCCGCGAGGTCGCCGTCGACGAACGACGCGCCCATCCCGAACCCGGCGTTGTTGACCAGCAGCCCCACGGGGCGCTCGGTCTGCCGCAGCCGGTCGGCCACGCGCTCGACCTGCGCGCGGTCGGCGAGGTCAGCCGAGATGACCTCGGCGCGCACGCCAGCGGCAGCGCGCAGCTGCCCCGCGAGGCGCTCCAGCCGGTCCGTGTCCCTGGCGACCAGGACGACGTCGTGCCGCGCGGTCGCGAGCTGCCAGGCGAACTCCAGGCCGAGGCCCGCGCTCGCGCCGGTGATCAGTGCAGTGGCCATGCGGCCAGCCTACGGTGCGGACCCTGCAGGGTCGCCTCAACGCGGTGGCGAACCGCCCCCGGTCCCGA
>NZ_DAORSQ010000006.1:5069-37603 GCF_035443605.1 Actinotalea sp.
GGTGCGGACCCTGCAGGGTCGCCTCAACGCGGTGGCGAACCGCCCCCGGTCCCGAGTACCCACCACCCCCTCCCAGCGCGGAGCGTTCTGGTCGAGACACGCGGGCGTGTCGTGACCGATCGCTCCGCATCAGGCACGAACCCTCCGCAGGACGAGGCAAGGCTCCGCATGCAGCACCGGGACGCTCCGCAGGAGGCCGGGACGCTCCGCCCAACGGCGGGACGCTCCGCTCAACGCAGGAACGCTCCGCACGAGGGACGGACGCTCCGCACCGGCGGCGGTAGCGTGCCCCCATGCGGATCGCCACGTGGAACATCAACTCGGTCCGGGCCCGCGCGGACCGGGCCGTCGCCTGGCTCGAGCGCACCGGCACGGACGTGCTCGCGCTCCAGGAGACGAAGTGCACCGACGCGCAGTTCCCGTACGCCGCGTTCGAGGCCGCCGGTTACGAGGTCGCGCACGTGGGGCTGAGCCAGTGGAACGGCGTGGCCCTCGTCTCGCGCGTCGGCATCGCCGACGTGGAGATCGGGTTCCCGGACCAGCCCACCTTCGGGGACCCGGACCCCGTGGTCGAGGCCAGGGCGATCGGCGCGACGTGCGGCGGCGTGCGCGTGTGGAGCCTGTACGTGCCCCACGGCCGCGCGCCGGACAACCCCCACTACGCCTACAAGCTCGAGTGGCTGGCCCGGCTGCGCACCGCCGCCGCGCGCTGGATCGACCCGGAGGTCGGCGACCCGCGGGCCCAGGTGGCGCTGGTGGGTGACTGGAACGTCATCCCGCTGGACACCGACGTGTGGGACGTCACGGCGTTCGAGGGCCAGACCCACGTCACGCCGGCCGAGCGCGCGGCGTTCGCCGCGTTCGCGGACACCGGCTTCACCGAGGTCTCCCGCGTGCACCTGCCGCAGGAGGGCAGGTACACCTACTGGGACTACCAGCAGCTGGCGTTCCCCAAGAACAAGGGCCTGCGGATCGACTTCGCCTACACGTCCCCGGCGCTGACCGCCCGGGTGACCGACGTGAGCATCGACCGCGAGGAGCGCAAGGGCAAGGGCGCCTCCGACCATGTACCCGTGGTCGTCGACCTCGCCGAGGACCCCGCGTGAGCCTCCCCCCGCCGCCCCCGAGGCAGGGCGCTCCCGGGCCCGGCCCGGGGTCGCCGGGGCACGCACCGGGGCACGCACCGGGGCAGGGCGCCTACTACCCGGACCAGCCGTACTACGCGCCCGGGTGGAGCGCCCCCGTGACCCAGCCCGCGCCCCGGCGCAGCCGCAGGGGCCTGTGGATCGCGCTGGGTGTGCTCGGCGGCCTCGGCGTCGCGGGCGTCACCACCGCGCTCGTGCTCGGCGCGATCTTCCTGCGCGACCTGCAGCCGCTGGGCGCCGTCGACGGCCCGACCACGGCCCACGTCGGCCGCCTGGACGCCGGGCACTGCCTCACAGCGCTGCCGGCAGACGGCTCGGTGTCCCGCGTCGAGGTGGTGCCGTGCAGCTCGGCGCACGAGGCCGAGGTGGTCGGGGTGCTGACGCTGCCCGACGGCGCCTGGCCGGGCACGGACGAGGTCGAGCAGCGGGTGGGCGCGTGGTGCGAGATGGACAACGCCCAGCTCGCCGCGGGCCTGCGACCCGTCGTCTGGACCCCCACCGAGCGCGGCTGGGGCCAGGGCGACCGCGACGGCGTCTGCCTGGCCTGGCAGCCCGACGCCGGCTGACCCGCGCCCCCACCCCGACCAGAACCGCGCGCGGTTCTGGTCGGGCCCCGGGCGTCAGGGTCCCGGAACCCGGCCGGACCGCGCCATCGGGGAGGCGCTCAGGCGGCCCAGAGCACCAGGCCGCCCGCATCGGCGTCGGCGTTGACGTCCACCTGGACCGTCGCGCCGTCGGACACCTGACCGGACAGCAGCAGCTTCGCCAGCCGGTCGCCGATCTCGCGCTGCACCAGGCGGCGCAGCGGCCGGGCGCCGTAGGCGGGGTCGAAGCCCTCGATCGCCAGCCACTCGCGCGCCGCCGGGCTCACCTCGAGGGTCAGCCGCCGCTCGGTGAGGCGCTCGGCCAGCCGCGCGACCTGGATCTCGACGATCTGGCCCAGCTCGTCCAGGCTCAGCGGGTCGAAGAGCACGACGTCGTCCAGCCGGTTGAGGAACTCCGGCTTGAAGGCCCGGTGCACCGCGTCCATCACCGCGGAGCGCTTGTCCGCCGGCGACAGGAGCGGGTCCACGAGGAACTGCGAGCCCAGGTTGGACGTCAGCACGAGGATGACGTTGCGGAAGTCGACCGTGCGGCCCTGGCCGTCGGTGAGCCGCCCGTCGTCGAGCACCTGGAGCAGGATGTCGAACACCTCGGGGTGGGCCTTCTCGATCTCGTCGAGCAGGATCACCGCGTACGGGCGCCGCCGCACCGCCTCGGTGAGCTGGCCGCCCTCCTCGTAGCCGATGTACCCGGGAGGCGCCCCGACGAGGCGCGCGACCGAGTGCTTCTCGCCGTACTCGGACATGTCGATGCGCACCATGGCGCGCTCGTCGTCGAACAGGAAGTCCGCGAGCGACTTCGCGAGCTCGGTCTTGCCCACCCCCGTGGGGCCGAGGAAGAGGAACGAGCCCGTGGGCCGGTCGGGGTCCGAGACGCCGGCCCTCGAGCGCCGGACGGCGTCCGAGACGGCCTCGACCGCCGGGCGCTGCCCGATGAGCCGCGCGGCGAGCACCTCCTCCATCCGCAGCAGCTTGGCGGTCTCCCCCTCGAGCAGCCGCCCGGTGGGGATGCCGGTCCACGCCGAGACCACCTCGGCGATCTCGTCCGGACCGACCTTCTCGGCGATCATCGGGGGCACGGCCGGCCCCTCGGCGCCCTCGGGCACGTCACGCTCGTCCAGGGCCGCCTCCGCGGCGGCGATCTCGCGCTCGACGGCGGGGATCTCGCCGTTCTGCAGGCGGCCGGCGGTCTCGTAGTCCCCCTCGCGCGCGGCGCGGTCGAAGGTCGTCCGGAGCTCGTCCAGGCGCACGCGCAGGTCACCCAGCCGGTTGGAGCCGGCCTTCTCCGACTCCCAGCGCACCGTCAGGCCGGCGAGCTGCTCGCGGCGGTCGGCGAGCTCGGCGCGCAGCTTGTCCAGCCGCTCGTGCGAGGCGTCGTCGTCCGCGGAGGCAAGGTAGGTCTCCTCCATCTCGAGGCGCCGGACGGCACGCTGGAGCGCGTCGATCTCCACCGGCGAGGAGTCCAGCTCCATCCGCAGGCGCGACGCGGCCTCGTCGACGAGGTCGATCGCCTTGTCCGGCAGCTGGCGGCCGGTGATGTACCGGTCGGACAGCGTGGCGGCGGCGACCAGCGCGGCGTCGGAGATCGTCACCTTGTGGTGCGCCTCGTACTTGCCGGCGATCCCGCGCAGGATCGCGACGGTGTCCGCGACGCTCGGCTCGCCGACGAACACCTGCTGGAAGCGCCGCTCGAGCGCAGGGTCCTTCTCGATCCGCTCGCGGAACTCGTCGAGGGTCGTGGCGCCCACGAGGCGCAGCTCGCCGCGCGCGAGCATCGGCTTGAGCATGTTGCCCGCGTCCATCGAGCCCTCCGCCGCCCCGGCGCCCACCACGGTGTGCAGCTCGTCGAGGAACGTGACCACCTGGCCGTCGGACGCCTTGATCTCCTCGAGCACGGCCTTGAGCCGCTCCTCGAACTCGCCGCGGTACTTGGCGCCGGCCACCATCGAGGCGAGGTCCAGGGCGATGAGCCGCTTGCCGCGCAAGGACTCGGGCACGTCGCCGTCGACGATGCGCTGGGCCAGGCCCTCGACGACGGCCGTCTTGCCGACGCCCGGCTCGCCGATGAGCACGGGGTTGTTCTTGGTCCGCCGGGACAGCACCTGCACCACGCGGCGGATCTCGCTGTCGCGGCCGATCACCGGGTCCAGCCGGCCCTCGCGCGCCGCGGCGGTGAGGTCGACGCCGTACTTCTCCAGCGCCTGGTACGTGCCCTCGGGGTCCGGCGAGCTGACCCTCGAGCCCCCGCGCACCGTCGGCAGCACCGCCGCGAGCGCGTCCCGCGTCCCGCCGGCGGACTGCAGCGCCTGCGCAGCGGGCGACGAGCCCGCGGCGATCCCGAGCAGCAGGTGCTCGGTGGACACGAAGTCGTCGCCGAGCGCCTGGGCCTCGGCCCCCGCCGCGGTGATGACGGCGCTCATGGCGCGCGAGACCGATGGCTGGTTGACCGAGCCGCCCGACGCGGCGGGCAGCGTGGCGCGCGCGGTCGCGAGCCGGCGCGCCAGGTCCGCGCGGTCGACGCCGACGGCGTCCAGCAGCCCGATGTGCATGCCACCCGGCTGGGCGAGCAGCGCCTCGAGCACGTGCACCGGCTCCAGCTGGGGGTTCCCGGCGGCGGTCGCGGCCTGCAAGGCCGCCGTGAGGGCCTCCTGCGACTTCGTCGTGAACTTCGCGTCCATGGGGGTGCTGCCTCCGCGGTTCGAGGGTGTCCGTGCTGGTCATCGGCGGAACGTCCGTAAACTTGAGTCTATTCCGCTCAACTCTTCGACGCGAGGCGTCCTCCGACCCGGTCGCGAGACCGGTGCGGCGCGGATCCGCGGTGACGTCACGCGCCCGACCCCTCGGCACGGACGCCCCGCGCTGGCATGATCGGGTCGGGGCCCGACCGCGACCCCGCACGACCGAGGGAGACCCGCCACCTTGATGATCATCGTCGGCTACACGCCCACCCCCGAGGGCGAGGCCGCACTCGAGCACGCCATCGGCGAGGCCCACAACCACGGCGACGAGCTGCTCGTCGTCAACGTCTCCGCCCAGAGCGACCCGCCGGACGAGACCTTTGCCACCGACACCGAGGTCGCGGCGGTCCAGGCCCGGCTCGACGCCGAGGGCCTGCGCTACACGCTGCGCCAGCTGGTGCGGGGCAAGGACGCGGCAGACGAGATCCTCGACCTGTCGCAGGAGCACCACGTCCGCGGCATCGTCATCGGCGTGCGGCACCGCAGCCCGGTGGGCAAGCTGCTGCTCGGCAGCAACTCCCAGCGCATCCTGCTCGAGGCCCGGTGCCCGGTCATCGCGGTCAAGGCGGCCCGCTGACGTGTGGCGGCCCGACGTCCTCGGTGACGGCTGGTCGGCCCGGACGCTGACCCTGCGCCCGGACGCGCGCGGCGAGGTCGTGGCCACCCTGGTGCGCAGGGACCACGCCGGCCCGCCCCGCGCGCGCGCCGTGCTCTACCTGCACGGGTACGTCGACTACTTCTTCCAGCGCCACCTCGGCGACTTCTGGGACGCCAGGGGCTTCGACTTCTACGCCCTGGACCTGCGCGGCCACGGCCGCTCCCTGCTCGACCACCAGGTGCCCAACGACGTCGCGGCCCTGGCCACCTACGCCGAGGAGCTCGACGCCGCCGTGCGCCTGCTGCGCGAGGCCGGGTACGAGGTCGTGGTGCTCAACGCCCACTCGACCGGCGGGCTCGTCGGCGCGCTGTGGCTCGACGCCCGGGCGGGCCGCGCGACCGGGGCGGTGGTCGACGCCGCCGTGCTCAACAGCCCGTGGTTCGACCTCAACCGGCCGTGGGTGGACCGCGTGGTCACCACCCGGGCGGTGGACGTGCTCGGCCGGGTCGCGCCCCTGACCGTCGTCGGCCAGACCGGGCGGCACTACGGGGAGTGGCTGCACAGCCCGGCCGGCGGTGGCTGGAGCTATGACCTGGGGTGGAAGCCCGACGCCGGGTTCGGGGTGCGCGCCGGCTGGTTCCGCGCCATCCGACGCGGGCACCGGGCGCTGGCCCGCGGCCTGGCGATCGACGTCCCGGTGCTGGTCTGCGCGTCGGACGCGAGCGGACCGGCCGACCGCTGGCACGACGCGCTGGACCGCACCGACAGCGTGCTCGACGTCCGGCACATCCTCGCCGGCGCGCCGCGCCTCGGCCCGGACGTCACCGTGGTCCAGGTGCCCGGCGGGGTGCACGACCTCGTCCTGTCGCCCGAGCCCGCGCGCACGGCCTACCTCGACGCCGTCGCCGCGTGGGTCGCCGAGCGCGTGCCCGGCGCAGCCGGATGACCTCGGCAGCACCCGAGCCGTCGGCGAGCGCACGCGCCAACGCCCGGTTCGAGCACCCGCGCGACGTCGCGCACGGCCCGGTGCGCACGTTCCACCCGCGCCGCAGCGCGCTCGGCCCGGCCCGCACCGACGCCCTGGAGCGCCTGTGGCCGGTCTACGGCTTCTCGGTGCACGACGACGCCTCCGGCACCGGCCCGGCACGGGCGGACGGCACCCTGGACACCGTCGCCCTGTTCGGCCGCGCAGCCCCCGTCGTGCTGGAGATCGGCTCCGGGATGGGCGAGGCCGTCGCGGCGATGGCGGCGGCGGACCCGGACCGCGACTACCTCGCGGTCGAGGCGCACCTGCCGGGGCTCGCGCACCTGCTCACGCTCGTCGAGCGGCGCGGGCTGACGACGGTCCGGCTGGCCCATGGCGACGCGCTCGACCTCGTGCGCCGCATCGCGCCGTCGTCCCTCGACGCGGTGCACGTCTTCTTCCCCGACCCGTGGCCCAAGCCCAAGCACCACAAGCGCCGGATCATCGCCCCCGCGCACGTCGCGCTGCTGCGCTCCCGGCTGGTGCCCGGCGGGACGCTGCACTGCGCGACGGACTGGGCCCCGTACGCGCACGAGATGCTCGCGGTGCTCGCCACCGACCCCGAGCTCGACAACCCCCATGCCGGGTTCGCCCCGCGCCCCGCGCACCGTCCGGTGACGAAGTTCGAGCGCCGCGGCCTGGCCCTGGGGCACCAGGTCTACGACGTGGTGACGCAGCGCGTCAGCGCGCCGCACCCTTGAGGGTGCCGGTCACGCCGCCGTCGAGATCCACGACGAGGCACAGCAGCTCGCGGTCGTCGAGCTGCTCCCAGCCCTCCTGGAGCGGGTACATCGGCAGGTAGGCCAGCGCGGACTCCTCGTAGGACAGCCGCACGAAGCCCTCGAACTCGCTGTAGCAGTAGTCGTCGGCGAGGGTGGAGATCTCCTCCTCGCCCGGGTAGTCACCCGCCGGGAGGTCCTTGGCCGCGTAGACCTCGGAGTCGTGCGCCTCGGCGCACGGGATGACGGGGACGGTCTCGACGACGTCGCCGAGCGCGGCGGAGTCGAGGCAGTCACCGACCTGCAGGGCGAAGACGTCGCTGTCCGAGGCCTCGGTGATCTGGCCGGACTCCTCGTCCCGCTCCGGCTGGTCGGCGCCGCAGCCCGCGAGCAGCGTGCCGGCCACGGTGAGGGCGGCGAGCGCGGCGATGGTCGTGGGACGGGTGCGGCGCATGGCCTCTCCTCGGCTGGTACTGCTCCGTGTGGACGGGAGCGCTCCCGGCCCCCGCGCACAGGCTAGGGGTCGGCGACGCACCCAGGGAAGCCGGGCGCGCCCGCGTGCCGCCCGGCGGCGTCGCGGCGGGTGAAACCCGGCGGCCGGGCGGGTGAATGCGTCCCGCGACCCGCCGCCCGGCACCCTGCCGTGCCTACCCTGCGAGCATGAGCACCCTGACACCGGAGTCGATGGCTCGGGCCGTGGAGCACGCGCGGTACGAGCTGCTCCGCGCGGGCCGCTGGGAGGACCTGCGCGAGGCCGAGCGCTTCACCCGCGTCGAGACGCTCATCAGCGCGCTGGACGCCTCAGGCGTCACGACGCAGCTGGCCGAGCTCCAGGGTGCCGCCGCACGGGCGGACGAGCTCGCCGCACTCGTGACCCGGCGCGACGCCGACGTCGCCCGGCTCACCGCCCTCGTGTCCACCCTGAGCACGGAGCTCACCGAGGAGATCGCCGTGCGCGCGGACGCGGAGACCCGCGCACGGTCCGCGGAGGGCAGGCTGGCGGCGGCGCGGGAGGCGCTGGCCGAGGACAACGACGTCGCCGAGCTGCTGGCCCCCGAGCGGCGCGCGCCGTTCTCCCGCATCCCGCGGGTGGCCGAGGCCGGCTGACTACGCCTCGACCACCTGGCCGTCGGCGACCGTCACGGCGACGCCAGGGAGCGGCCGCGGCGCCGGGCCGCTGAGGTTCTCTCCGGTCGTGAGGTCGAACACCGAGTCGTGGCACGGGCAGACCAGCCGCACCGTCGCCTCGTCCAGCTGCACCGTGCAGCCCTGATGCGTGCACACAGCGCTGAACGCGACGACGGTGCCCTCCTGCGGCTGGGCCACGAAGATCTCGGCCCCGCCCGCCGTCGTCGCGGCGACCGCCCCGCCCACGGGGACGTCGGCGAGCGCGACGATCGGGCTGCCGGGGCTGGCGGACGCGGCGGTGCCGGAGCCGGCCGGTGCGCAGGCCGCGAGGGTCCCGACGCCGGCTGCGGCCGCCGTCCCGGCCAGGAAGGTGCGGCGGGTGACGGTCATCGAGTGCTCCCGAGGGTCTCGGCTGCGACCGGGCCCACCCCGGACACCACGTCAACACCCATGACGGTGCGAATCATCCGGCCGCCGCGACCCCGGCGTGCCGGCCCGCACTAGGCTGCCCGCAACCGGGGTCGCGGACCACCCCGGTGGCGACCGGGAGGGACCGCGGATGCTCCTGCAGGCCACGCCCGACACCGGTGGGCTGACGTCCGCGGGCACCCTGGCGATCTGCCTCGCCGTCGCCGTCGTCGCCGTGCTGGTCTCGGACCGGATGCCCGCGCGCCTGCCCGTGCCCGCCGTCGTCCTCCAGCTCGTCGGGGGCGTCGTCGTGGGCCCCGCCGTGCTCGGGCTGGCACGCGAGGACGAGGTGGTGGCGGCCTTCAGCGAGCTGGGCCTGGCGATGCTGCTCTTCCTCGCCGGCTACGAGATCGAGCCTGCCAGGGTGCGCGGGAGGCCCCTGCGGGGCGCCGTGACGGCATGGGGCGTGGCGCTCGCCGTCGGCCTGCTCGTCGGCACCGGGGTCGTCGGGCTGACCGGCGAGGGCACCGCGCTCACCGGTCTGGTCATCGGCCTGGCGCTCACGACGACGGCGCTGGGCACCATCCTGCCGATCGTGCAGGACGCGGGGGTGCTTGAGTCCCGCTTCGGCACCCACGTGCTGGCCGTCGGCGCCGTCGGCGAGTTCGGGCCGATCCTCGCGATCGCCCTGCTGCTGTCGGGTCAGGCGCCCACGCGGACGGCGACGGCCCTGCTCGTCTTCGCGGCGCTCTCCGTGGCGCTGCTCGTCGTGGCGCAACGCCCCACGCCGCCGCGGCTGCTCACGCTCATCGCCCGGACCCTGCACACCAGCGGGCAGCTCGTGGTGCTGCTCATGATGCTCATGGTCCTCGTGATGGTGTGGCTCGCGGGCTCCCTGGGCCTGGACGTGCTCCTCGGGGCGTTCACGGCCGGGCTGGTCGCGCGCGCGTTCCTCGCGGCCGGCGCGGACGAGACGGTGCGGCGGGCCACCGTGCACCGGCTCGAGGGGATCGGGTTCGGCCTGCTCATCCCGATCTTCTTCGTCGTCAGCGGGATGCGGTTCGACCTGCGCTCGCTGCTCGCCGAGCCGCGGCTGCTGCTGCTCGTGCCCCTGTTCCTCGCGCTCTTCCTGCTCGTGCGCGGGGTGCCGGTGTGGCTCGTCGCCCGTCGGGACCTGCCGTCCGGTGAGCGCGCGGCCCTCGGGCTGTACGGCGCGACGGCACTGCCGCTCGTCGTGGTCATCACGACCATCGGGATGCGGTCCGGCGGCCTACCGGCTAGCGTCGCCGCAGCGCTGGTGGGGGCCGGGATGGTCTCGGTGCTCGTGCTGCCGCTGGTCGCGAACCGACTGCTCGGGCGGGCCGCCGCCGGGCACTCGCCCGCCGCGCGTCCCGGGGCGCTCTGAGCCGGGCGCCCAGGGGGCGGGCGGCCCGGGGGGGCGGCCCGGGCCGGCGAGCGGGCCCGCCGGCCGGCAGGGTGCCGGGTCAGGCGAGCGGGACCGTGTGCGCGTCGTCGATCGCGACGACCTTCGCGACCCGACGGGCGTACTTCTCCTCGACCGCGCCCAGCCAGTCCGTGCTCATCCACACGCGCACGATCTCCAGCGCGAGCGCCGAGCCGATGATCTTGCCGCCGAGGCACAGGACGTTGGTGTCGGAGTGCGAGCGCGCCAGCCCGGCGCAGAACGGGTCCTGGCACACCGCGGCGAACACGCCGTGCACCTTGTTGGCGATCATGGCGCTGCCGTAGCCGACGCCGTCGACGAAGATCCCGCGATCGGCGCGGCCCTGCGCCACCGCGAGGCTCGCGGGCAGCACGTGGTCGGGCAGGTCGGCCGGCTCCGTGGTGTCCGTGCCGAAGTCCTCGACCTCGTGACCGTCGGCCCGCAGCAGCGCCGCGATCTCCAGCTTGAGGCCGAGGCCGGCGTGGTCGCTGGCCAGCGCGATGCGCATGCGAGGCTCCTTCGCACCGCCGGTCAGCGCTCCCGGCCGGGGCGGCCGACGCTGCCGGACTCGTCGTCACAGTAGCGCCGGAACCGCGTCATCGGCGGGCCCGTGGCGGCTCTCTCCAGGTATGAGGACGACGACGCTCGAGCTGGCCCTGGTGCCCTGCGCCGCGCGCCCGTCGACGGGGTTCGTGCACCTCGACGGGCCGTGCCGGTGCTTCGTGGGCGGCCCGGCCCCGGAGTTCGCCCCGGTCGTCGTGGTACCGCGGTTCGCCCCGGTCGCCGACGACCTCGCGCGCGGGTCCCACCTGCACCCCGCGGCCTGACGCTGGCCGAGGGCGGCGCTGCCGGGTCGACGCCCGGATCCGCCGGCCCTCACAGCGGGACGACGGGCTCCGGGTCCGAGCGTCGCACGGAGGCACCGAGCAGCAGGAGGCCGCCGAGCACCAGGAGCAGCCCGGCACCGGCCGGCGCCGTGAGGCGCTCGCCGAGCACCACGACGCCGAGGACCGTCGCGACCAGCGGTTCGACGAGCATGAGCGTGGCCACCGGACCCGGCGCGAGGCGCGCCAGCCCGCGCGCGTGCAGCACGTTCGCCACGGTCATCGTCGCCAGGCCGAGGTAGACGGCGAGCGCGACGCCACGCGGCGCGGCGATCCAGGCGAGCGGCTGCGTCGCCAGGACCGGCAGCAGCACGAGGCCGCCGAGCAGGAACGACGCCGTGAGGACGGGACCCGGCCGGCCACCCGCGTCGAACGCCCGCTTGACCGCGACCGTGTAGGCGGCGACCGCGAGCCCCGCACCGAGGGCCAGCGCGACCCCGGCGGGCTCGCCGCCCGTGAGGCCCTGCGCCGAGAGCAGGGTCAGCCCGAGCAGGCACACCGCCGTGGCGACGCCCCACGCCCGCGTCGGAGGATGGCCGGTCGCCCAGCCGAGCAGCCCCGCGAACAGCGGCGCCGACCCGACGGCGACGAGAGTCCCCAGCGCCACGCCCGCGCGCTCGACCCCGGCGAAGAAGCACAGCTGGTAGCTCGCGGTGCCGATCACGGAGGCGATCACCCACGGCGAGCGGGCGGCGCGCAGCGCCTCGACGCGGCGGTGGCCCAGCAGGGGCAGCACGAGGAGCAGGCCCAGCCCGCCGACGAGCAGCCGCACGGTGCCCACGCCGATCGGCGTCGTGCCCGCCGGGCCCAGCGCCTGGGCCGTGCCCGCCGTGCCGAACAGCACGGCGCCGAGCAGCACGCTCACGACGGCGGCGTTGGTGGACCGGGGCACGGCCGCGAGTCTCCCAGGTCCGGCGGCGCGCCGGGGTCGCCGGCTACGCCAGCCGGCGGGCGCGCAGCACGTCGTCGCGGACGTGGTGCCCGCCACGACCCGCCGGCACGTCGCGCGGTCGCTGCTCGTCGACCTCGACGAGCCAACCCTCGCCGAGCGCCCCGACGACGCCGGCGTGGCCCACGTAGTCGGCGGGGTCGAAGCCGCCGGCCCCGGCCTGCTCCATGTCGACCTCGGCGTGGTGCACCACGAGCAGCGTCCCGCCGACGGCCACCGCGGCGAGGAGTGCCCGCTCGGCGTCGAGGGTCGGCGTGCGGGGCAGCGCCGGGTACTGCACGGAGACGAGGTCGAACGCGCCGTCGGGCAGCCCCGCCTCGACGATGCCGGCGTGCACGCACCGCACCTCGACGCCGGCCTCGCGCGCGTGCCGCGCCGTGCGCTCGAGCGCGACGGCGGACACGTCCAGGGCCGTCACGTCCCAGCCCTGGCGGGCGAGCCACACCGCGTCGCCGCCCTCCCCGCAGCCGACGTCGAGCACCCGGCCGGGCGCGAGGCCGGCCACCTCGGCGACGAGGGCCCCGTTGGGCCGGCCGCTCCACAGGCGCTCCTCGCTCGCGTAGCGCTGGTCCCACTCCGCCGCGGTGTGCGCCGGCGGGCCGGCGTGGTCATGGGCCCGCGCGGCGTGCTGCGGAGCGTCGTCGTCGGCCGGCACGCCGGGGGACTCGTCGTGGGCGTCGGTCATGGTCAGCAGTCTCCCCCGGCCGGACCGATCGCGGTCCGTCCTGGCGGCGGATGGTGCGCGTGATACCGATGAGGCACCGCATGTGCCTCACGTGCACCACCCGTCACACGTGCCGCTACGACGACCACTGCCGGGGGCGACGAGCGGGAGTCCGGGCCGACGACGTCGCCAGGGGCGACGCGGGTCCAGGGCCGACGACGCGGCGCAGACCCTGGCGCTTCGAACACCTGTTCGACTATGCTGGTCCCATGCCCGTCGGCGGAGCAACCATCCTGCACGCCGACCTCGACGCCTTCTACGCCTCGGTCGAGCAGCTGCTCGACCCAGCCCTGCGCAACAGGCCGATCGCGGTCGGCGGCAGCCCGACGGGCGGCGTGGTGCTGGCGGCGTCGTACGAGGCCAAGGCGTTCGGGGTCCAGGGCGGGATGCCGGGGTGGCGCGCGGCCGGGCTGTGCCCGCGGCTCCGGTTCGTCGGCGGCCACTTCCGGGAGTACCAGCGGCTCGGCGACGCCGTCATGGCCGTGCTCGCCGACGTCACGCCGCTCGTCGAGCGGATCTCCATCGACGAGGCGTTCCTCGACGTCTCGGGCGCCACCCACCTCTTCGGCCCGCCCGAGGTCATCGCGACGACGATCCGCCGCCGGGTCCGCACGGAGATCGGCCTGCCCATCTCGGTGGGCGTCGCACGGACCAAGCACCTGGCCAAGATCGCGTCGCAGGTGGCCAAGCCCGACGGGCTCGTCGTCGTGCCCCCGGGGACCGAGCGCGCCTTCCTCGACCCGCTGCCCGTGGGGCTGATCTGGGGCGTCGGGCCCGTCAACGAGCAGCGCCTCGCGGACCACGGCATCCGCACCATCGGGGAGCTCGCGCAGACGCCGTCGTCGGCCGTGGAGCGGATCCTCGGCCACGGCGTCGGGCACCAGCTCAGCGCGATGGCGATGGACCAGGACCCGCGGCGGGTCGTCACGTCGCACCGCGCGCGATCCGTCGGCGCGCAGCAGGCGATGCGCCGGCGCGCGCCGGAGCCGGCCGACGTGCGCGAGGTGCTGGCACACCTCAGCGACCGCGTCTCGCGCCGGATGCGGGGCGCGGGTCACGCCGGCCGCACGGTGACGGTCCGCGTCCGGTTCGCGGGGATGACGTCGGTGACCCGCTCGCACACGCTCGCCGAGCCCGTCGCGACCACCCTGACCCTCACCGAGGTCGCCGAGCGGCTGGTCTGGGCGGCGGTCGCCGACCACCCCGGCCAGGAGATCAGCCTGCTCGCGGTGTCGGTGTCCAACCTCGCCGCCCAGCGCGCCCTCCAGCTCGAGCTGGACCTCGAGCCAGACGACCCCTGGCGGCCGGGCTCCCCTGCCGGCGCGGCACGGCGCGCCGTGGACGGCTCGGTCGACGCGATCCGCACCCGGTTCGGCCGGGAGTCCGTGGGCTACCTGCCCGTCGTGCTGCGTCGCGGCGGCGCGGTGCCCGACGAGTTCCGCGAGCTCGCGGAGCACGAGCTGTGACGTGATCGAGCCCGCTCCGGCCCTTCGGCACGACGGCCACCGCGAGGGCGGCGTCCCCGGCGGACGGCGCCCGGCGCCGCGTGCTCGTCGGTCAGCCGCCGGCCGCGACGGAGGTCGGGGAGCGCGCCGGTTCAGCACCGAGCGGGCCGACCCACCTCCCGTGGCGACGGCCGGCCTGCTCCGGCACCACCGACAGGGTCCGCACCTGCAC
Source organism: Actinotalea sp. (assembly GCF_035443605.1). Taxonomy (NCBI): domain Bacteria; kingdom Bacillati; phylum Actinomycetota; class Actinomycetes; order Micrococcales; family Cellulomonadaceae; genus Actinotalea; species Actinotalea sp. The sequence continues at coordinate 19,110 of NZ_DAORSQ010000006.1, forward strand.
CTGCACCGGCGACGGCTGCTCGATGCTCGCCGAGGGGCCCGGCCTGCCAAGGTGGTACCCCTGGCCGAGCCGGCAGCCCAGGTGCCGCAGCGCGACGAGCTGGGACGGTCGCTCGATCCCCTCCGCGATCGTCACCGCACGCAGGGCCTTCGCCATCTCGACGATCGCCAGGACGAGGGCGTTGACCTTGGGGTCCCGGTCCACCTCGTCGACGAACGACTTGTCGATCTTGACGATGTCGATCGGGAACTCGGCGAGGTAGGCCAGGGAGGACTGCCCGGTGCCGAAGTCGTCGAGCGCGATGGACACCCCCAGGTCGTGGGCGGCCTGCACGGTCGCCAGCGCGGCCTTCGGGTCGGCGATGATCGCCGTCTCGGTGATCTCGAGGCACAGCTGGGCCGGCACGAGCGTCGAGCCGGACAGGACGGCCGTGAGGTCGGCGAGGAAGGCCGGATCGCTCAGCTGGGCGGCGGAGACGTTCACCGACATGATCGCCGGGACCTCGGCGTGGGGGTCCCACCGCTCCGCCTGATGGATCGCCAGCCGCAGGCGGTGCAGCCCCAGGACGCCGATGGTCCCCGTGCGCTCGGCGGCGGGGATGAAGTCGCCCGGGGCACCGGGCGACCGGACGGCTCGGTCCACCGGGCGAGCGCCTCCATGCCGACGACGCGACCGTCACCGAGGTCGACGATGGGCTGGTAGTGGGCGGTCACCCGGCCCGCGTCCACGGCTCGGCAGAGTCGACGCGCCAGGACGAGGTCGCGCAGGAGGACGTCGAGGGGGCGCGGCTCCTGCCGGACCAGCCAGGCGACGACGACGCCGACCACGACGAACAGCGACAGCCGGACCACCCACTCACCGACCGGCTGAGCAGCGCCGTCCAGCGGGCCGAGCGTCCCGGCGACCGGCATGAACGGGCCGGCCGCCAGCCCGGCGGTCACGCCAGCACCGGCCGCGGCCGCTCTGCCGAAGGCCGCCCCGACGAAGATCACCGGGAGGTAGAACAGGTGGACCAGCCCGGTGGGCGACCCGGAGCTCCCGCTCCGCCAGACCACGACGGTGATGAGCACCGCGAGCGCGACGATCCCGAGCGCCGAGGGCACGAAGGCGCCCCGCCGCAGCTGCGGCACGGGACGCGGGGCCGCCCACCGGGCCCTCGACCCGGCACGCGGCATCCTCATCCTGCTCACGACCGCCACCGAACAGCGACGACCGAGCACAGCCGACCCCGTGCTGCGCGCGTCATGTCAACTCCCTCACGGATCGGCCCACCTACTCGTCGCCCGGTGGACGTCGAAGATGAGAGTTTCGTCACCTCCAGATCAGGTCCGCCGTCCGTCGTGGACGGCCGCCGAGCACGAGCCGTGAGCCACCCGTGGCGCTGATGCCCGTGCACCAGGGAGATCTCGTCACGGTGCGCGGACGTCCCGGGGTGTGGCGGGTCGCACGGGTCCGCCGCGGGGCCGTGTGGGTCGCGTCCGTCAGCCTCGACGTCACGGCCACGGCGGTCACCGTCGCGGTGCACGACGTCGAGGTGTGGTCGCCCGAGGAGTGAGGCGAGGCACCCGACCGGTGCACGACGGCGGCACGACGGCCGCGAGGGCCGCGAGGGGCGCGTCGCTCGCGCCACCGAGCGACGCCTCGCGTTCCCGCGGGACCAGGGGTTGTCCCGCGGTCGACCGCGTACCTAGGCTTGACCGCGGGCCGTGGTTCGCTGCCCGCACCCCACCAGATCGAGGCTGATCATGCCCGAGGGAGCGGTCGAGGCGGCACCCCAGGGCGGGCCACTCGGACGGCGGTACGTCTCGACGGGCTCGTTGCCCGACGGCCGACGTGTCGACGTCCTTGTCCGACAGGCGCACGGGCACTTCCGGGAGGTCAGCGACGGTGCGCTCTCCGGCACCTACCCCGTGCTGGCCGACGCCGACCCGCGGCACTTCGGCATCGCCCTCACCGGTACCGACGGCGTCATCCACGAGGTCGGCGACTCCCGGGTGGCGTTCACGCTGATGAGCGTCTCCAAGCCGTTCGTGTTCGCCCTGGCCTGCGAGGCCGTCGGCACCGCGCAGGTGCGCCGGCTCGTCGGGGTGAACGCGACCGGGCTGCCGTTCAACTCGGCACAGGCTGTGGAGCGCGCCCGGGACGGTCGGACCAACCCGATGGTCAACCCCGGCGCGATCGCCACGACGAGCCTCGTACCGGGATCGTCACGGGAGGACCGCTGGGACCGGCTGGTCCGCGGCCTGTCCCGGTTCGCCGGACGTCCGCTGGAGCTCGACCACGACACCCTCGCCAGCGCCCGGGCCACGAACTTCCGCAACCGGGCCCTGGCCATGCTGCTGCAGGAGGCCGGCGCCCTGTCCGGCGACCCCCTGGACGCCGTCGACCTCTACACCCTGCAGTGCTGCCTGGCGGTGACCGCCGCCGACCTGGCCACGATGGGTGCCACCCTCGCCGACGGCGGGGTGAACCCGGTCACCGGCGAGCGGGTCGTGAGCGCGGCCGTGGCCCGGGCGACGCTGGCCGTGATGAGCGTCGCCGGGATGTACGAGGCCTCGGGGGACTGGTTGCTCGACGTCGGGGTGCCGGGCAAGAGCGGGATCAGCGGCGGGGTCGTGGCCGTCTCGCCCGGCAAGGGGGCGTTGGGGGTCTTCTCGCCGCTCCTGGACGCCGACGGCAACAGTGTGCGCGGGCAGCTGGCCGCCCGGTACCTCGCGCACGAGCTCGGTCTCGACCTGCTCGGGTCCGAGCCGACGTAGGGCGACCCGGCGACGAGGTCGGGGCAGCACGACGCGGTCCGCGTCCGAGGCTAGACCGCCACCACGGTCCCGCGGCCGGCCAGTCGGGTGCCGAGGACGGAGCCGGCCAGGATGCCCAGCGTGATCGAGACCATCGTCGAGGCTGTCGTGACCAGGGTGTTCAGTCCGGCGGAGTCGCCGTCGAGGATGCTCGCCACCCCCACCAGGCCGAGGGCGCCGGGGACCAGCATCCAGAACGCCGGCAGGAAGCTCGCGAACGCGGCCGGTCCGCCGCGCTGCTGGGACACCAGGTAGGCGACCGGCGTCATCGCCAGCGCACCGATCATCGCCGAGAGGACGCCGCCGAAGAAGATGTCACCGATCACCTGCGCCCCGTAGGCGACGTAGAGCACCAGCAGCACCCAGCCGATCGAGCCACGCCGGCCGCACTGGTAGACGACGATCGCCACGCCGAACACCGCCACCGCCAGCCACGGGCCGAGCGGACCGATCGGGTTCTGCGCCTGGTCGAACTCCACCATCGGCACCCCGACCAGCGTGGCGCCCGCGACCAGCCCGGCGGCCAGCAGCACCAGTCGCATCGCCCCGGCGGCGAGCCGCCCCGCTCCGGCCATCATCTGGCCGGTGGCCAGCTCGATCACGCCGGTGGTGAGCAGCCCGCCGGGCAGGAGGGTGACCAGCGGGGCGATGAGGGCGGCGAGCACGCCGGGGTCCAGGCCGACCCGGGTGAGGGTGAACACGACGACCGACACCGCGAAGGCCAGGCCGACGGTGATGAGCGCCTGGTAGCGGGACCAGACGTTCGCGGAGCGGAGCAGGACGAACCCCGACAGCAGGCCGAGCGCTGCGGCGACGCCTACCCCGGCCAAGGAGGCGCCGAGCAGGATCGAGATGCTGCCGGAGAGGAGCGCATGGGCCAGGACCCGCTGCGGCCGGGAGTAGGGCTTCGGCAGGGAACGCACCGCCGCCACGCCGGAGGTGATCGTCGCGGGGTCGCTCGGACCGGCGCGGGCCGTTCTGACCACCTCGTCGAGGGCGTCGATCTGGTGGAGCATGAGCTCGGAGTGACCGCTGGAGACCGCGCCGGTGCGGGCCTCGCCGAGCGCCCGTGCCGAGACGAACAGGGCGGTCGGGAACACCACCACCTCGGTGTCCGGGTAGCCGTTCACCGCGGCGATGTCGACCAGCGCCGAGCGCACCCCGGTGACGGAGTAGCCGGCGTCCAGCATCGCCTCCCCGACGGCCTCGAGGCTGGCCAGCCGCGCCGCGTTGCCTCCGGCGGTCTCGCGTGCGGGGCCCCGCTGGGACGCGGGGGTGGCCGGCGGTGGGACGGGCGCCGGTCGGCGGACGAGCAGCACCACGAGCATCGTGCTCGCCAGCAGGACGATGCTCGCGATGATCCACGAGATCGGGTCACGGCCGGGCCGGGCCATGGCCGGCGGCTCGGCCTCCAGCACCTCCCCGCCCTCGTCGTCGCTCGGGATCTCGGGCTCGGGCTCCATGGTCGGATCCGGCGCCGGCTCGGCGGGGTCGGTCGGTTCCGGCGACGTGGGGGTCGGCGTGGGCGGGTCCGGAGCGGTCTCGTCCGGCGTCGGGGTGGGCTCGGTCGGATCAGTGGGTTCCGCGGTCGGCTCGTCGACCGCCGCGGGTGCGGTCGGCTCGTCGATCGCCACGGGCGAGGACGAGGTGGCCACCGCCGTCGGGACCTCCGCCGCGGCCGGACCGGCGCTCCAGGGCGAGCGCCGCCAGCACGACAAGGCCGCCCGCCCGTCGCGCTGCCCGGCCGCGCGGACCAGCAGGCCTCACCTGGTCCGATCCCGACACGTGGCGTCCTCACGCTGGCGGGGCGGCTGCAGCACGCCGCCGCACTCCCGTCCGTAGGATGCCAGATCGCCGCGCCGACGTCAGGCCGGCTTCACGGCGCTGACCAGACGCAGCTCGTCGCTGGCCGACGTCAGGCGGCACGCGAGGTTCGCCGCGCGGCTCGCGCCGCCCACGAGCCCGTAGGAGACGGCGACGTCGCCGAACCCCACGGCCTCGACCATCCGACGCACGCTGCCCTCGTCGCCCGCGACGGGGCTCATCGGGTGGACCATGTGCCTCGGCGGTCCGTCCGGCCACCTCATCCCGATCTGCACCACCATCCGACCGCCGGGGCGCAGCACCCGGAGGACCTCGGCCAGCACCCGCTCCGGATCAGTGAGGAACGGGAACGCGTCCATGCACAGGACCGCGCTGAACGTGCCGTCCGGCCACGGCAGCAGTGCCGCATCGCCCTGGACGACCTCCGCGGAGCCGGCGCCGATGCGACCGGCCAGCCGCTCGCGCGCGAGGGCGACCTTCTCCTCGGACACGTCGATGCCGGCGACGCGGGCCGCCGTCGCGCCGTGGACGACGAGGAACTCGCCCCAGCCGCACGCGACGTCGAGCAGCGCGTCCTGGGGGCCGAGGTCCAGCGCGGCGGCCATGAGCCGGTAGGACGGCCGGTTGAGGTAGGAGTTGAGCCAGCTCCCCCAACGCCCGGGCAAGGTCCCCTCGGCCACGTGGGCCTGGAACGGGCGACGGCCCAGGGCGACCACGACCACGACGCCCGCGAGGATGGTTCCGGACACCCCGATGCTCCGCCTCATGACCCTGCTCCTCTCACCCACCATCGTCCTCCTCTGACGGCACGGCGCGAGGGTCATCGGCGCTCCCGGATGCGACGAGCACCCCCTGGCGACCGGAGCCGCCGGCCCGTCGCGTCCCCGCCCGCCGGGCCGCGGTCGTCGCCCCCATTGCGTCCGTCGCCCCCATCGCCGTCGTCGTCACCATCGCCGTCGTCGTCGCCATCGCCGTCGTCGTGGCGGCACCGGTGACGCAGGAGGCGCGTGTGCAGCCCGGCGAACCTCAGGTGCACCTTGCGCACCATCCGCCGCTACGACGACCGCGGCGCCGTGACGACCGGACAGCCGGACGACCGGACGACCGGACGGCCCTTGCGCCCGGCCGGCGCCGCCGCCGATGCGGGGCCCTACGCTGACGCCATGCCTGTCCTGGGCACCAAGCTGCACGTCCCGGCACCGCGCCGCGAGCTCGTCGCGCGGGCACGGCTGGTCGACCGGCTCCGCACCGGTGCCGGGTCGATGCCTCGCCTGCTGCTCGTCGCGGCACCCGCCGGGTTCGGCAAGACGACCCTGCTGTCCCAGTGGCTGGGAGCGCCGGGCTCGGACGAGCCCCTCCGGGTCGCGTGGCTGTCGCTGGATCCAGGCGACCGTGACCTGCGCCGGTTCCTCACGCACCTGCTCGCGGCGGTGCGGGTCGCCGACCCGGAGGCGGGCGCGGATGCCCGGGCCCTGCTGGGCACCGACGGCCCGCCGCCGACCGAGGACGTCCTGGTCAGTCTGGTGAACGATCTCGACGCCCTGGGGGGGCCGACGGTCCTCGCCCTCGACGACTACCACCTCATCGACGAGCCCGCCGTGCACGACGCGGTGGCGTTCCTGCTCGACAACCTGCCGCCGCAGGTCACCGTCGCGATGACCACCCGGGCCGACCCGCCGCTGCCGCTGTCCCGGCTGCGTGCACGCGGGCAGCTGCACGAGGTGCGCGCCGCCGACCTGAGGTTCACCGAGGACGAGGCGGCCGCCTTCCTCAACGACGTCATGGGCCTGCGGCTCGCCCCCGAGCACGTCGCAGCGCTCGAGGCGCGGACCGAGGGGTGGGTCGCCGGGCTGCAGCTCGCGGCCCTGTCGGCACGAGGCCGGGCAGCCGACGCCGCGACGGGCATCGGCGACTTCGTCGAGGCCTTCTCCGGGAGCCACCGGTTCGTCCTGGACTACCTGCTCGAGGAGGTCCTGGACAGCCAGCCCGACGACGTCCGCGCATTCCTCCTCGACACCTGCGTCCTCGACCAGCTGAGCGGGCCCTCGTGCGACGCCCTCACGGGTCGCAACGATGGGCAGCAGGCGCTGGACGCCCTGGAACGCGCGAACCTCTTCGTCGTCCCGCTCGACGACCAGCGCCAGTGGTACCGCTACCACCAGCTGTTCGCCGACGCGCTGCGCTCCCGGTCGAGCGCGCACGACCCCGGCAGGTTCCGGCTGCTGCACCGACGTGCCGCCGGCTGGTACGCCGAGCAGGGACTGCTGGCCGACGCCATCCCGCACGCGATCGCCGGCGACGACGACGAGCAGGCCGCCGACCTGGTGGAGCTCCTGCTGCCCGAGCTGACGAGGCACCGCGAGGACCGCGCCCTGCGCGACCTGGTCCGCGCCGTGCCGCAGGGCGTGGCCCGTCGTCGGCCCCTGCTCGCCACGGCCCTCGCCTGGACGAGGCTCTCCGAGGGTGACCTCGACGGCGTCGAGCCGTGGCTGGACGCCGCCGAGTCCGCCCTCACCGCCGTGGGTCCGGCGCTGGCGATGACGCCGTCGGTGCCGCTCGCGGCGACGCGGGCCCGTGACGAGGAGGTGCGCGCACTCCCCGCGATGATCGCGGTCTACCGCGCGTCGGTGGCCCAGGCTCGCGGCGACGTGGCCGGCACCGTCGCGCACGCCCGCCGCGCGCTCGAGACGGCCGGCCCGGACGACCACCTGTCGCGGGGCGCCGCCGCCGGCTACCTGGGGCTGGCCGCATGGGCCGCGGGCGACCTCCCGACCGCCCTGGACACGTTCGGCCAGGCGGTTCGCAGCCTCGAGGCCGCCGGAAAGGTCACCGACGCGCTCGGAGCCACGGTCGTGCTGGCCACCATGTGGCTCGCACAGGGCCGGCCCGACACGGCCCGGCGGCTGTACGAGGAGGCCCTGGCGGCAGCCGAGAACCACCCCGGTCCGCCGCTGTCCACGACCGGCGACCTGCACGTCGGTCTGGCCGACATGCTCCGCGAGATGGCGGACCTGGATGGCGCCGAGGCCCACCTCCTGGCGGCCAAGGACCTCGGGGAACGTGCCTCGCTGCTGGAGAACAGGCACCGGTGGCACATCGCGATGTCGGGCGTCCTGCGAGCGCGTGGGGACCTCGACGGCGCCGCGGAGATGCTCGACGCGGCCGAGCCGCTGTTCCTGCCGGGCTACTTCCCCGACGTCCGCCCGGTGCCGGCCGCCAGGGCCCGCGTCCGGATCGCCCAGGGCAGGCTGCCCGACGCCTGGCGCTGGGCAGAGCGACGCGGCGTCAGCCTTGCGGGCGCGGCGTCCTTCCTCACCGAGTTCGACCACCTCACCCTCGCCCGGCTCCACGTGGCCGAGCGCCGCGCCGGCGGCGACCGCGCGGCGCTCGAGGACGTGGTCGGGCTGCTCGACCGGGTCGCGGCGGCCGCCGAGCCGAGCGGCCGGACCGGGAGCCTCGTGGAGGCTGGCCTCGTGCGGGCCCTCGTCCACCATGCGCGCGGCGACGTCGGCGCCGCCCTGCTCGACCTCGGCACCGCTCTGCGCCTCGGCGTGCCGGCCGGCTACCGGCGGCTGTTCCTCGACGAGGGTGCGCCGATGACCGAGCTCCTTGTCGCCGCAATGGCGGGGGCCGACGGGGCCGTCGCGGGACTCGCGAGCGGGTTGCTCCGGGCCACCGAGCGCCCGAGCCAGACCGGTCGACCACCCACCCCGGACCGGTCCACGGACCAGCGCACGGCCGACGACGGCCTGAGCGACCGCGAGCTCGAGGTGCTACGGCTGCTGGCCACGGAGCTGACCGGCCCCGAGATCGCGCGCCGGCTCTTCGTGTCCGTCAACACCCTGCGCACCCACACCAAGCACATCTACACCAAGCTGGACGTCAACACCCGACGCGGCGCCGTGCGGAGAGCCGCCGAGGCGGGGCTGCTCTAGCGCGTGCGGGCCCGGCGCCGGGCCCGCACGGGCGATCACCCTCCGGGTCACATCACCTGGTGATGCGGCCTCACCACCCCGGCTCCTACGTTCCTGGACATCGCCAGGGCACCCTGCCCGGCATCGGACACGGGAGCTCGCCATGGACATCACCAGCAGCGGCCTCACCAGGGCAGCCGGCGCCGCAGCGGCGGTCGCGGGGTCGATCTTCATCGCCGTCCAGATCAACCACCCGCCGATGGAGGTCGCCTCCGTCGAGACGACCGAGTGGGTGCTCCGCAGCACCGCCAAGGCCGTCATGACGGGGCTGGCCCTCGCTGGCATCACGGGCATGTACCTGCGCCAGCACCGCCGTGCCGGCGTCCTCGGCCTGGTCGGCTACCTGCTCTTCGCGACGGCGTACCTCGCCATGCTCGGCGTCGAGGCGATCGCCGCAGCCGTCCTGCCCACGCTGGCCGAGCTCCAGCCGGCCTTCGTGAACGACGTCCTCGTCGCTGCCGCCGGCGGCACCCCGGCGGGAGACATCGGCGGCATGCAGACCCTGCTCAACGTCATGGGCCTGGGGTACATCGTCGGGGGTGTGATCTTCGGCATCGCACTGTTCCGCACCGGCATCCTGGCGCGCTGGGCGGCTGCACTCCTCGCCCTTGCGGCCGTCGGCACCGCATCGCTCGCCGTGCTCCCGGAGGCGTTCAACCGGCCGATGGCGGTCCCGGTCGGCATCGCGCTCATCGGCCTCGGCGTCTCGCTGTGGCGCAACCACCAGGACCCCACCGACCAGGCGGTCGCACCCACCCGTCGGGTCAGCGAGCTCGCGGTCTGATGATCACCGCCCTCACGGCTCCGGACCGGCCCGCCGGCGACCCTCGGCGCCCGGTGCGGCGCGTCGGGGGCGGGACGGCCGGCTGGCCGGTCCCGGCGGCGCTCGTCGCGTTGAGCGCCATCCCGCTCACGGCCGGGGCGCTGCGCCTGGTCCAGCTCGCCGGCGGGCCCGCGATGATCCCCGCGGACGTGCGGTTCACCGGTCACGCCGCACCGCTCGTGGTGCACATCGTCGGCGTCGCCGTCTACGCGCTGGGCGGGGCGCTCCAGGTCGTCCCGCGCCTCCGACGCCGCCACCCGGTGTGGCATCGGCGCGCTGGCCGGGTGGTCGCGTTCGCCGGGCTGCTGGTCGCCGGCTCGGCGCTGTGGATGACACTCGCCTACGCCCAGAAGCCGGGCACCGGGGACCTGCTCTACGCGCTCCGCCTGGTGCTCGGCTCGGCGATGGCAGCGGCCCTGGTCCTGGGCGTCGCCGCCGCCCGACGCCGCGACATCGCGGCCCACCGGGCATGGATGCTCCGCGCCTACGCGATCGGGCTGGCGGCCGGGACGCAGGCGTTCACCGAGGGCATCGGCGGCGCACTGCTCGGCACGGGTCAGCTCGCCGGCGACCTCGCCAAGGCGGCCGGCTGGGTGATCAACCTGGCCGTGGTCGAGTGGATCATCCGACGCCCGGCCACGTCCGGTCGGGCACCGCGCCGTCGGGCGACGCCCCCGCGGACGCGCCCGGCAGGGACCGCCGCGTGAACCTCGCCGGCCCCACCACCTACACGGTCCGGGTCGACGGCCACCTCGACGACCACTGGACCAGCCTCCTCGACGGCCTCAGGATCACCCGCGAGGCCGACGGGACGACCACGCTCACCGGTCCGATCGCCGACCAGGCGCACCTGCACGGGGTGCTCGCCGGGCTGCGCGACATCGGCGCCACCCTGATCGAGCTGCGATCGGCGGCTCCCACCGTCGCGCAGGACGGCGGCTCGACGCCGTGACCCCCGCGCCCGAGGCCGGTCGGCGGTCGGCGGTCGCCGGTCGCCGGTCGCGGTCGGCGGTCGCCGGTCGCGGTCGCCGGTCGCGGTCGCGGTCGCGGTCGTCGTGGTCGCGGTCGCGGTCGCAGTCGTCCTAGCGGCACCTGTGACGCAGGGGGTGCGTGAGGTCTTGGACGGACCTCACGCGCACCGTGCGCACCAACCGCCGCTAGGACGACCGCGGACGCACACCAGGCGCCACGCGCACGCCACGACCCCCGCGGCAGCCGCACAACCACGGCCCCGGCCGACATCTCCGCGGATCTGGGCCGGTGGCACGACGTGCACCTGGCGAGACTCCCACCCCCCGGCCTCCGGATCCGTCGGCGGACGAGGTCTGGGCCGGGGCGCCGTTCGGCGTCGATCGGTGCAGGTCAACGTCACGGGCCCGGCCACAGGTGCGGCCTCACGCCGCCGGTCGCGGCTCCCCGATCCGCTCGCTTCCGTCCTCCCCGGCCCGTCGCCGAGCACGCGACCAGGAGCCGCCGACCGGGAGCCGCCGGTCTGCGCTGCCGGCGCACAGCGTTGGCGCGGTACCACCCGGGCGTCGGGCGCCTCCTGCGGCTCAACTGCCGTCGCGAACGTCCACCGACACCGCGGGCGCGACGTCGTACGCCCCGAGGATCGCGCGCAGGGTGTGGCGAGCCGTGTCGCGATCCCAGGTCGCCATCTGGGCCGCCAGGCCGCCGGGGAGGTGGTCGACGTCGTCACGGATCGACTCGGTCGCGAACGTGGCGAACCCGACGACGAACGCGATGATGGACTGCCACATCGCGGCGGCGTCCGCCTCCGTCAGTCCCGTCTGCACGAGGTAGGGCAGGCCCTGGACGTGGTCGCTGTCCACGTGCCTGCCGGCGAACGGGAGCATGTTCGGGTGGGCCAGGAGCAGGTCGAGGTACCGCAGGAAGACCAGCTCCATGAGCTCGCGCCAGTCGGTGGGGAAGGGGCCGTCGAACACCATCTCGGCACGCATCACCGAGACCGCCCCGTCGAGCAGGGCCTGCTTGTGGGGCACGTGGTAGTAGAGGGACGCCGCCTCGACCCCGAGGTCGGCCGCGAGCCGGCGCATGGTGAGGGCCGCGAGGCCCTCGGCGTCGACGATCGCGAGCGCGCGTCGGTGCAGCAGCTCCTTGGTCAAGGGCACCTTGCCGGTCGTCCCCGACGGAAGCGGACGTGCTCCGCGCTCGACCATGGACCTCCTCTCGCCGGCCTTGACCCTAACAACGTTAGGTGGGAGGCTTCAACCGTCTGGCCACCTAACATCGTTAGAGAGGAACGGGTCCGATGGCCCACATCCACGGCAGCGTCGTCATCGACCGCCCCGTCGAGACCGTCTTCGCCTACGCGCTCGACCAGCGCCACGAGCCGTCGTACAACCCCGCGATGCGCGAGTGCGTGCAGCAGACCGCCGGTCCGATCGGCGTGGGCACCGTGTTCGCGAGCGTGATGGACACCCGCGGCGGCACGCTGCGGATGACCAGCGAGCTGACCGCCGTCGAGGCGCCTCATCTCCTCGGTTCGCGCACCACCATGGCGGGTTCGCAGATCGACGGCACGCTCGGCTTCGCGGCCGAGGGCGACAGCGGGCGCACCCGCATGACCTGGGACTGGGACGTGCGGACACAGGGATGGACGCGGCTGGCAGCGCCCCTGGTCTGGCTGCTCGGGCATCGGATGGAGCGGCGCATCTGGACCGGCCTCAAGGCGCGGGTGGAGGCGACCTGACATGAACCAGATCGGGCTGATGCGGGACCAGCTGCCCGAGGTGCAGCGGACGGAGGGGTCCTGGGCGTCGCTGTACCGGGCCGGGTCGGTCGCGGGCCTCGTCTACCTGGTCCTCGTGCTGGTGCCGGTGGTGCTGGTCTTCGCCGCACCGGTGCCGCCGGCGTCGGGTGGGCCGCTGCTCGAGTACATCGCGGCGCACCGGGCGGTCTACCTCGTCGAGCTCATCTGCTTCGTCGGCCTCGCCGTTCCCGCGATCGCGGTCTTCGCCGCGCTCGCCGTCGCGCTGGCACGGGTGGACAAGGGCCTGGCGCTCCTCGGCGGCCTGCTGGGTGTGGTGTCCGAGACGATCGCCCTCGCACTCGGCAGCAGCCCGCAGTCCCTGCACGGCGGTCTGGTCGTCCTGAGCGACTCGTCCGCGCAGGCCGGATCCGCCGCCGAACGTGCCGGCCTGGCCAGCGCTGCCGACGCGCTCATCGCTGCGACGAACGCTGTGTCGTGGGCGGGCATCCTCACCGCTGCGGCGATCCTGATGCTCTCCGTGCTCATGCGGGCGGAGCCCTTCGGACGGTCGGTGGTCGTCCTCGGCGTGGTCACCGGGGTGCTGGGCATCGTCTCCGAAGCCCTCAGGCCCCTGATCGGGCCTGGGTACCTGGCGTACGGCCTGCTCCTGCCTGCATGGTTCGCGGTGGTCGGGTGGCGGCTCCGCGATCCTCGCCGCGCCGCGCGGAGGGGGCGCTCGCGGTCGTCGTAGCGGCACCTGTGACGCGGGGGGCGGGTGCGCTACCCGGAGCGCCCCAGCGGCACCAGAGGCACCATCCGCCGCCACGACGACCGCGGCCCCCGCACGACGAAGGCCCCCGACCAGCGCTTCCGCCGATCGGGGGCCTTCGCTCACTGTGCGCCCGGAGGGATTCGAACCCCCAACCTTCTGATCCGTAGTCAGATGCTCTATCCGTTGAGCTACGGGCGCGTGGCCACGAGGGCCAGCGACGAGGATACAGGTCCGGGCGCCCCGGGCCCAATCGCCCTCGTCACGGCCCCCGAACCCTCGAGGCGGCCGGCCCAGAGAACCCCGCCGAGCCGGTCGCTCACCCCTCGGCGCGCGGCACCAGCCGGGTCTCCAGGAGCACGCCGCCCTCGAGCGTGCGGTGCACCGGGCAGCGGGCGGCGATCTGGCGCATCCGCTCGCGCTGCTCGTCGGTGAGGTCGCCGGCGACCTCGACCTCGCAGACCAGGCGCTCGGCGCGGACCATGACCGCGGGGTCGGCGGCCGACGGCGCGTCCACGCGGTCGCGCACCACACGGACGGCCACCTGGTCGACGGGCCACCCCTTGCGGGTCGCGTACATCCGCAGCGTCATCGAGGTGCACGCGCCCAGGGCGGCCAGGAGCATGTCGTAGGGGGCCGGCCCGAGGTCGTCCCCGCCCACGGAGACGGGCTCGTCCGCGGTCCAGACGTGCTGGCCGGTGCGGACCTCGTGGGTGAAGCGGCCGGGCCCCGTCTCGCGGACGTAGGCCTGGCTGGGCGGCAGCGGACCGGCGGGACCGGCGAGGGGCAGGGTCATCGTCGAGCTCCTTGTCGTGGCGGCGTCAGGCGGGCAGCAGGCCCAGGTCCGCGAGCCGCGTGCGCAGCTGCGGGTCCGACGGCTCCGTGAGGTGCGAGTCGTCGGGGAAGACGATGACCGGGATGGACTGGCGCCCGCCGTTGCGGCGCACCACCTCGGCGGTCCGCTCCGGGTCGGCCACCAGGTCGACCCACGCGTACGGCACGCCCTCGCGCTCCAGGAGGGCCTTGCTGCGCAGGCAGTCGCCGCACCAGTCGGCGCCGTAGACGGTCACGGCCGACGCGCTCGCCGGGGTCGGTGCGGTGGGGCTCATGCCTCATCCTCTCGCAGGGGGCCGACGGCGTCGCCGTCGCCGGAGACGACGAACCCGGCCCCGTCGAGGACGGAACCGGGTCGAAGAGCGGAGACGGTGGGATTTGAACCCACGGAAGGGTTACCCCTTCACGACCTTAGCAGGGTCGCGCACTAGACCGGACTATGCGACGTCTCCAAGCGTGCAGGTCAGGGTACCTGCCCACGTGAGCCCGGAGCAAAGCGCCCTCAGCCCTTCTCGTACCGCCACTCGCGGTCGGTGAGGATGCGCCCGGCGGCGAGACCCACGGCGATGGAGATGACGACGAAGACCGCCTGCGCCCCGGACGTCACGGCCACCTGAGCGTCGCCGTTGTTCAGCGCGACGACGGCCCGGTAGGCGGCGGCCCCCGGGACCATGATGACGACGGCAGGCACCGAGACGGTGATCCGCGGGACGCGCAGACGCGGGGCCACCCAGGCGGCCAGCAGGCCGACGACGAAGGTGGCGACCATCGTGGCGGCCTGGACGGCGACGCCGGCGCTCGCCAGCTCGAGGCGCAGCGTGTTGGCCACCATGCCGATCGCGGTGGCGCCGAGCGCCATCCGGACGGGCGAGTTGAACATCAGGGCGAAGCCGAGCACGCCGAACGCGCTGGCCACGAGCCGCAGCGCGAGCGTGAGCAGGTACGGGGTGTCGGCGGGTGGCACGGGCTCGGGCTGGAGCCCGGTCGCCCACGAGAACGCCCACACGGCCAGCGCCGCCGACGTGAGGATCATCAGCGCGTACGCCGTCCGGGCCACGCCGGCGGAGAAGTCCAGCTTGGCGAGGTCCAGGGCCCCCGTCACGAGGGCGAAGCCCGGGACGGTGAAGAGCACCGCGGAGATGAACCCCGCCTCGTGGCTCGACGCGGCCCCGCCGGTGGCGACGTCGAGCGCGGCCAGGAACCCGAGGTACGCGAGGCAGGCGACCGCCGCCGCGAGCATCGTCGCCGCGAACTGGTTGATCTTGCGGTGCAGGAAGAACCGCCGCACGTACTGGCCGATCCCCGCGGACACGGTCACCCCGACCACCTCGACCGGGCCGCCGTTGTTGAGGTAGGCGAACGCGCCGCAGGCCACCCCGGCGAACGCGGCGTTGGCCCACGCCGGGTAGAGCGGCGGCGTGCGGTCGATCTCGTCGACGGCCGCCATCACCTGCTCGGGCGTGGTGCCCGGCTGCAGCCCGTTGACCATCTCGGTGAGCTTGAGCAGCTTGTTGGAGTTGACGCCCATCGAGTGGACCTCGGCGACCTCGGTGCGGAAGATCGGCCCCCGGTAGGACGTCCCGGTGATCTCCGTGAGGGTCACGTGGGCCTCATGACGGTCCAGCCCGAGGGCCTGGGCCACCTGGTCCATCGCCGTCTTGACGCGGAACGAGCCCGTGCCCGACGTGAGCATCGCGCGCCCCACGCGCAGCACGGCTCCGGACTGGCGGATGAGCTCGACCGGCTCCAGGGCGTTCTCGTCGCGGCTCGACATGGGGGCCATTGTGGCGCGCGCCGACCCGGAGCGGGCAGACCCGCCCGGATCTGGACGGTTCGGCCCGCCGGGACGTGCCGGCGGCGGGCCCTCAGGCCGGCCGGAGCCTCGGCGACCGCCGCCGGCGACCGAGCACGACGAGCAGCAGCGCCAGGGCGGCGAGCTGGCACGCCGCGACGAAGGCGACCAGCCAGGGGACGGAGACCTCGTACAGCGCCCCGACGGCGAGGCCCCCGGTCAGCGCGGCGACGCCCTGGATCGCGGCGAACACCCCGTACGCGCTCGCTCGACGCGTGGCCGGGACCAGGTCGGCGACCAGCGCCTTGACGGTGGCGTCCTGGATCCCGACCGCGGCGCCCCAGCACGCCATCCCCGCGAGCGCCCGGCCCAGCCCGCCGCCGAGCACCAGCGGCGGGACGAGGGCCACCAGCAGCGGGAGGGCCAGCAGGACACCGGGGCCATGCCTGTCGTACAGCAGACCGGTGGCGAGCGCGGCCACCGCGGCCACTCCCATGGCGCCAGCGAAGACGAGGGGGGCACCGGGGAGGGGGATCAGCCCCGCACGCACGAGGTGGTAGCTGCTGATGCCGTACGACACCAGCCCGGCCGTCACCAGTCCGGAGGCCGCGGCGAACACGAAGAACTCGCGGGGCAGGGCGGCGCCGAAGGTCGCGCCCCACCACGAGCCCGCGGTGGGCGCGGCGGCGGCACCCGGGGCCGACCGGCCGCCGCCGTCGGCCGGCCCGTGGCGGTCGTGGTCGTAGACCGACGGGTCGGGGACGCGACGTCGCAGCCAGACGAGCAGCGCCATGGTGGCGGCGCCGGGGACGACGAGGACCAGGAGCGCCGGCTCCGTCGCGCCCGTCACCGCGATCACGGCTGCGACGACCAGGGGGCCCATGGTGGCGCCGACGAGGTCGAGGGTCTTGTGCACGCCGAAGCCCCGCCCGCGCCCCACCGCGCCGGCGGCGTGGGCGAGCAGCGCCGTCTTGGACGGGCTCCTCAGCGCCTTGCCCGCCCGCTCGACGAGGATGAGCGCGATGGCCACGGCGAGCCCGGAGGCGCCCAGCCGGGGCGCGACGGCGAGCATCGGGATCGACACCGCCGTGAGGCCGTAGCCCGCGATCGTCCAGCTCCAGTGGTTGCCCGCACGGTCGGCGAGCGGGCCGACGACGAGGCGCAGGATCAGCGAGACGGCCTCCGCCGCACCCATCACGGCGCCGATCGTCAGGGCGGACGCACCCAGTGAGCCGAGGAAGGGTCCGAAGATCGACTTGCCCCCGTCGGCCACCATGTCGGCCGCGAGGCTGACGAACCCGAGGCCGATCACCATGCGCCACGGCGAGAGGGTCGCGCCACGGCGCCACCCCGGCGCGCCTCGCGGTCGGGCCGCCATCAGGCGGAGCCGGGCCGCCGCCGGGGCCGCGCGCCCAGCCGCGCCCACATCAGCCGCAGCCGCGTGCGCAGCCCGATCGGCCGGCGCAGCGGCACCGGGGACTGCACGTTCCACACCGGGCCGGAGATCCGCACGAGGAACGCCGCCCCGACGGCAAGGAGCGTGACGACGATCTCGGGCACCACCTCGTACAGCAGGGCGTACGTCACCGCCCCCGCGAGCCCGGCGAGCATGATCGGCGGGCCGCGGAAGATCAGCGCCGACGGCCGGCCCTGGAGCGCATCCGCCAGGACCAGCCCGCCGACGGAGGCCACCGTGCCGATGAGCACCGCGGGGAGGAAGGTCAGCCCCGCGAGCAGGGCGGCGTTGACCCCGACGGAGGCGAACAGCCCGATGCTCAGCGAGTCGAGCACCCACAGCGACCGCTCGAGGTGGTCGAGGTAGGCGAGGAAGACCGAGCCGACGACGGTCGCGACCAGCACCGTGGCGATGTAGGCGGGGGTGCGGAAGGCGGCCGGCGGCAGGTTGCCGAGCAGCACGTCGCGGATCAGCCCGCCTCCGAGGCCAAGGCTCAGCGCGAGCATGAACATGCCGACGATGTCGACCCGCTCCTCCTCGCCGGCGCGCAGGGTCCCGACCATCGCGCCGGCCGCCACCGCGACCAGGTTGACCCCCAGCGGGATGTCGAGCACGTCGACGGGCTCGGCCGCGTCGAGGGCGGCGAGCGCTGCGGTGAGGGTCGGCCCGGGCACAGCCCGAGGGTAGCCGGGCCGGCCGTGCCGGGCCGTGGCCCGGCCGGCCGGTGCGGAGGGCAAGGGATTCGAACCCTTGGAGACGGGAGCACCGCCTCAACGGTTTTCAAGACCGTCCCATTCGGCCGCTCTGGCAGCCCTCCTGGCGGCGACCAGGCTACCGGAGCACGACCGCCGCCTGCCCGCGACCTGCCCGCGACCTGCCCGCGACCTGCCCGCGACCTGCACGGACGCCATCAGGATGCGCCGTCGGGCGCCCTCAGCCCTCCCACCAGGGACCGGTGCGCCCCGGGCTGACGACGCCCAGGCCGTAGATCACCGCGATCCGGGCCAGCAGCGGGTCGTAGGTGGCGATGCGGTCGACGTCGGGATGGGCCACGGCGTTGCCCAGGTGGATCGCGGTGAAGGGGGGCACGGCCCCGGCGGCCATCGCGGAGACCCGCAGCGCCTGGTCGGAGAACCGCACGACGGCGACCGACGACGCGATGCGGTGGGCCGCTGCGCGGGCTGCGGGGCCGAGCGGGTCGGCGACGCGGCGCAGCTCGGTCAGGCCCAGCGGGGAGGTGACGAGCTCGTGCTCGTGCTCGTGCACCCAGGGCAGCCATGCGGCGGAGTCGCTGTCGACCGTCAGGGCGCGGCTCAGCGCGCCGCCGTCGGCGTAGATCAGCATCCCGGTCCATCCCGCTCGGAGCCCGTGGGGCACCGGCTCCAGCACCCGTCCTGGACAGCGCCCCCGCGCACCGCAGCCTAGTCAGCCGGCGGCCACCGATCAGCCGCGCGGACGCACGAGCAGGCGCGCACGCGCACGATCAGGCGCGCAGACGCTCCATGGCCACC
>NZ_DAORSQ010000006.1:37703-49913 GCF_035443605.1 Actinotalea sp.
CGCACGAGCAGGCGCGCACGCGCACGATCAGGCGCGCAGACGCTCCATGGCCACCTGCACCAGCGAGACGAGCGTCTGCTTGGTCGCGGCCCGCGAGCGCGCGTCCGTGTACATCAGCGGCACGTGGTCCGGCACGGACAGGGCTTCGCGGACGTCCTCGAGCCGGTGCCGGGCCACGCCGTCGAAGCAGTTGACCGCCACGACGAACGGGATGCCACGGCTCTCGAAGTAGTCGATCGCCGAGAAGGACTGGTCCAGCCGCTCGGTGTCCACGAGCACGACGGCGCCGATCGCGCCGCGCACCAGGTCGTCCCACATGAAGAGGAACCGGTCCTGGCCGGGCGTGCCGAACAGGTAGAGCCACAGCGACCCGGGCAGCGCGATGCGGCCGAAGTCCATCGCCACGGTCGTGGTGTTCTTGCGGTCGCTGACGCCGCCGGCGTCGTCGATGCCCACCGAGTGCTCGGTCATCGCGGCCTCGGTGCGCAGCGGCTCGATGTCGCTGATGGACCCGATGAAGGTGGTCTTGCCGACGGCGAACCCACCGGCGACGACGATCTTGACGACGGTGGGGGCCACCCGCGCGGTGGCCGCAGGGCGCTCGCTCACCGCGGCGTCAGAGGGCAGAGATGCCATTGAGAACACTCTCCAGGACGCTCAGGGACAGGGCAGGGGACTGGCCGGTGTGCACGCTCTGCGGGGTGGACGTGTGCACCCGCACGACCTTCGCCTCGGCGAGATCGGTGACGAGCACCCGGACGACGCCGAGCGGCAGCCGCAGGAAGGCGGACAGCTCGGCGATGGAGACGAACGTGTGCGCCGCGTGCTGCAGGATCGCGCGCTTCTCCGGCGGCAGCCCACGGGCGCCGACGGCGGCCGGCAGCGCCTCCACCAGGGCCTCGAGCGGCAGGTCGGAGCTCGCCGCGCGCACCCGGCCGCCGGTGACGGCGTACGGGCGGACGGTCCTGGCCTCCTCGGTCGGCTCGGCGGCGGACGCGCGCAGGGCGCGCCGCCCCGTCGCCGGTCCGCCGTTGTCGCTCATCGGTGCGCTCACCCGACCGGCGTCCGCACGGCGCCGTCGACCGGCAGCAGGGCGCGCATCTCGCTGACGAGCTGCGGGGTGAGGATCGACTCGGTGCGCGCCACGAGCATCGCCATCTCGTAGCCGACCAGGCCCACGTCGCACGTCGCATCGGCCACGACGGACAGCACGGACCCGTCGGAGACGCTCATGAGGAACACGAACAGGTCGTCCATCTCGACGATCGCCTGGCGCACGTCGCCGGCCTGCAGCTGGCGGGCTGCGCCGCGGGTCAGGCTCGACATGCCCGAGACGATGGCCGCGAGCTGGTCGCCGCTGGTGCGGTCGAGCTCCGCCGACATCGCCATGAGCAGGCCGTCTGCCGAGACGCACAGGGTGTACTGCGCGCCGGGGACGGTGCGGACGAAGTTGTCGAGCAGCCACGCGTAGTTCGCGGCCTCGGGGCTGAGGGTGGTCACTGGTCCTCCTCGGACGGTCGGGCCGGGGGGCCGCTGCGGTGGGCGGGTGCGGTCACCACGAGGTGCTCCCCTGGTCGACGTCGGTGGTCAGGGGTGTGCCGTCCGGGCCAGCGGCGGGTGCCCCGGCGTCGGCCGCCTCGCGTCCCCGCGAGGTCCCGGACTGGAAGCTCGACAGCAACGAGCGCACCTGGTCGGCGTCGCGGCTGGTGCGGGCCCCCGCACGGGTGGTCGCGATCGGCGGCACCGTCGGGACGGCGGCCGGTGTGCGCCGGGTCAGGGGGGCCGCCGCGGCGTCGGCAGCCTGGGGCCGGTAGCTCGACAGCTGGCTGAGCTCGGCCAGCGCCTGCTGGGCGATGTCGGCGCGCTGGGCGAGCTGGTGGCTCGGGCTGTCCATCGCCCCGATGCCGCTCTGCGGGGTGAACGTCGTCGAGCGGGCCGACGGCGTGTGCTGGGACGGCACGCTCGCGGCGGCAGACGGCGGGACGGGGAACGACGTCGCCGCCGCGAAGGGCGCGGCCTCGGCGGCGTGGCTCGTGGGGACGGCCTCGGCGACCGGCGCCGGGACGGGCTCGACCACCGCGGGCGTGGCGTCCGTCGGCAGGGTCGGGGCCGGCCTGCGCCACGTGGGGAAGGCCTCGGCGACGGCAGCGAGCCCGTCGGGGTCGGGCAGCCACGCCGACAGGCCCGCCGGCTGGGCCGGGGCGATGGCGGGTGGGGCCGGCGGCGCAAGGACCGGCGCGACGGCGACGGGCGGAGCCGGCGGCAGGTCGACGGGCGGCACGGGCGGCACGACGACGGGCGGGGCCGGCGGGAGGTCGAGCGCCGCGGCGAACGACTCGATGACGGGTGCGGCCGCGGGCTCGGTCCAGGCGTGCGCGCCCGCCTCCGAGGTGCCCCACGCCGACTGCCGCACGGGTGCGACGGTCGAGGTCGCGTCCGCGACGGGCAGCGGGGCTGCGGCACCGGCCGGCGCTGCGGGCAGCGCACCGGGGGTGACGACGACCGGGGCCGCAGGGGCGGGCCTGCGCCGGCCGAACAGGCCCTTGCGCTGCTTGGCGGCCTTGGCCGTCGGGCCCTGCACGAGCGCTGCGAAGTCCGGTGCCGTGTCGGCCGGCGCCGGCCACGGGTTCTCGATCGACTCCGGCACCACCGGCAGCCAGGGCTCGTCGGCCTCCGCCGCCGGCTCGTCGACGACGACCGGGGCTGGCGCGACGACAGCGGCCGGCTGCGCGACGAACGGCGCGACGGGCGCGGCCCACGACGCGTCGTCGGGCTCGACGACCGCGGCGGACGGGGCATCGGACGGCGCCGCGGCCGGCAGCCACAGCTCGTCGTCGTCCTCCTCGGCGAGGAGCGGGACCACGAGGTGCCCGGCGGCGTCGACGGGCGCGTCGGTGACGGACCACGGCGCGTCGTCGACGAGCGTCGGGACCACCATGACCGGCAGGCCGGCCGGGGCGACGGGCGCGACCGGGTCATCGTCGTGGCGTGCCTCGTCGACGGCAGGAGCGTCGGCCGCTGCGGCGGCCCCCCGCCGCGAGCGGAAGCCGGTGAACATCGCGGACCGGCCCTCGGTGGCGGGCGGAGCCGTCGGAGCGGGCGCGGGGGGCGGGGCCACCTCGCCGCGGGTGCGGGCCGGCAGGGCGACCTCGGGCTCGAGCTCGTCCTCGACGAGCGCGGGGAGCGGGACCTCGGGCGTGCGCAGGGACGCCTCCGCGTGGTCGCGCGCCGCGGCGGCCTCCTCGGCGAGCTGCGCGAGCTGGGCCACCCGGCGGCGGGTCAGCGGGGCGTTCTCCTCGACGACCGGCGGTGTCCACGGGTCGATCTCCGCCGCGGCAGCACCGGCGAGGGACTCGGCGGTCGGGGCCAGCGGCATCGATGCTGCCGTGCGGGCGCTCGGTGGCGTGGGCGTGGCCTCCGCGGTGCGGCTGCGGCGCCGGGGGGCGCCCGCGTCGGCGTCGTCCAGGCCGGGGGCAGGGGTGGCCCGGCCGACGGGTCCGGTCTGGAGGCTGCGCGCGGACGGTCCGTGGCCGAGCACGGCGGCGGGGACCGTCGGCGGCGTGACGGGCAGGTCGGCGACGTCGGTGAAGAGCACCAGCGGCAGCCGGACGATGGCCTGGGTGCCGGTGCCGTAGGGGCCGATGGCGAGCTCGACCTGCGCGTTGAGGCGCACGGCGATCCGCCCGACGACGAACATCCCCAGGCGCTGGGCACCGAGCACCTCGCCGGCGGAGGAGGACCGGATCTTGGCGTGCGCGGACTCCAGCTCGTCCGGGGTCATCCCGAGGCCCTGGTCCAGCACGGTCACGAGCACGTGGGTCTCGTCGATGCCGGTCGACACGTGCACCGGCGTGCCGGGCTCGGAGAACATCGTGGCGTTCTCGAGCAGCTCAGCGAGCAGGTGGGCGGCGGGCAGCGCCGTGTGGCCCAGCATCATCGGGTCCACCGGCAGGTCGAGCATCACGCGCTCGTAGTGCTCGATCTCCGACGAGGCCGTGCGGATGACGTCCGAGAGCGGGAGCGTGTCGCGCAGGCGACGTCCGGTGTCGATCCCGGCGAGCACGAGGAGCGACTCCGCGTTGCGGCGCATCCGGGTGGCGAGGTGGTCGAGCCGGAAGAGGTCGGCCAGGACCCTGGGGTTCTCCTCCGAGCGCTCGAGCGCGTCGATGAAGGTGAGCTGGCGGTTGAGCAGCACCTGGTCGCGGCGCGCGACGTTGACGAACATCTCGGCGATCGACCCGCGCAGGGCCGCCTGCTCCTGGGCCACCTGGATGGTCGTGGCGTTGACGTCGTTGAAGGCGGCGGCGAGCCGGCCGATCTCGTCGTTGCTCGTCACCGGGATCTGCGCCAGCGCGAGGTCCGGCCCCTGGCCGGGGACGGCCACCTCCTCGACCAGTCGCGGCAGCTCGGCGCGCACGGCGCCGACGGCCTCGGTGAGCCGCCGCAGCGGCCGGATGATCTGCCGCGCGACGACGAGCGCCGTGACGACGGAGAGCAGCACGGCGGCCAGCGCCGCACCCAGGGTGATGAGGCTGGTGCGCAGCGCTGCGGCAGACGTCGCGGCGGCGTCCGTGACGGCCGCGTCGTGCAGGGCGGCGCGCACCGGCGCGAGGGCGAGGATCTCGGCCTCCGCCGCGGCGGACCAGTCGGCGGAGGTGAACCCGGCCGTGGCGCCGGGGTCCCCCGTGGCGACCATGGCGCGGAAGACGTCGAACGAGGTCACGCCGTTGTCGGAGGCGCCGAGGGGCGGCACCGTCAGGCCGGCACCGAGCTGAGCGACGCGCGTCGAGGCCTGCTCGAAGGCGACGGCCGTGCCGCCGGAGAGCCCGGAGAGCTGCTGCAGGGAGGCAGCCGAGCGGTCCCCGTCGAGCGTGGCGACGCCGAGCGCCTGCTCCTCGGCGTAGCTCTCGGCGAGGGCGGACGTGGCGAACGATGCGGTCAGCGTGGCGGCGAGGCCACGGTCGGCCAAACCGTCGGCGACGGTGGCGGGCAGCGCGACGGTCGCGTCGATGACACCCGAGAAGCCCGCCACGACGTCGACCGCCGCCGCGGCCCGCGTGTCGACGAGCGCACGGACGTCCGTCAGCCCGGCCAGGGTGGTGCGCAGCCCGGTGACGCCGGCGGAGACGGCCGGGTCGAGCGTGGTGAGGTCGGTGGCGCCGAGCGCGGCGTCGAGGTCGGCGAGCGCGGCGGTGGTCGCGGCCCTGGCGGCGTCGACGGCGGCCTGGGCCTCGGGCGCGGCGCTGCCGGTGGCGTACGGGAGGGAGGCGGCACGCTCGGACTGCAGCGCGGTGAGGACGGCACCCGACTCGGCGACGGCGTCGAGCAGCGCGGTCACGGTCTGCGCCGTGCGTACCTGCTGCACCGACTGCCACGACACGAGCCCGGCCAGCAGCACCAGGACGAGGACGGGTACGCCGAGGGCGGCGAGGACCTTCCCTCGGATGCCCAACCTGCGAAGCATGGTGTCTCCTTCACTGCGCGGGCTGCGCCGTCACGCGTGGTTGCTGACGTCGACAGGGCGCCCCCGATTCCTGCCGTCGGGAACACATCGGCCGGTCCGGCCCCCGGCATTAGCCCATTCGTGGGCCGCGTTGCGGCCGCCCGTGGGGTTCGTCCACATTTCACCCGGCTGCCACACTCAGAAGATGCGCATCGTGGACGACCAGCCCGCCGGACCGGACGGTCCCGGCGCGCTCGGGCTGCGCTCCGTCGCCGACCCCGAGCCCGGGCCCGGCGAGGTGCTGCTGCGCGTCGCCGCCGCCGGCGTCAACCGGGCCGACCTGCTCCAGCGCGCCGGCCACCATCCCCCGCCGCCCGGCGCTCCGTCCGGGCTGGGCCTCGAGGTGTCCGGGACGGTCGTCGCCGCAGGGCCCGGCGCCGGCTGGTCCGTCGGCACCCCCGTGGTCGCGCTGCTCGACGGCGGCGGCTACGCCGAGCTCGCGCTCGCACCAGCCGGGCAGGTGCTGCCAGCCCCGCCGGGGGTGGACCTCGTCGACGCCGGGGGGCTGCCGGAGGCGGCGTGCACCGCGTGGTCGACGCTCGCCGCGGCCGGGCTGCGGCCAGGGGAGTGGCTGCTCGTGCACGGGGGCTCGGGCGGGGTCGGCAGCATCGCCGTGCAGATCGGGCGCGCGATGGGTGCGCACGTCGCCACCACGGCGGGCGGCCCCGAGCGCGCGGCCCGCTGCGCCGCCCTCGGTGCCGAGGTGACGATCGACCACCGCGCCGAGGACTTCGTCGCCCGCGTGCGCGATGCCACCGGCGGCCGGGGCGCCGACGTCGTGCTCGACGTGGTCGGCGGGGCCTACCTGGGCCGCAACCTCGACGTTCTCGCGACCGGCGGCCGTCTGGCCGTCATCGGCCTGCAGCGGGGCCGGCGCGGCGAGCTGGACCTGGGGGCGCTGCTCGCCAAGCGCGCCACCGTGCTCGGCACGACGCTGCGCTCGCGCCCGGCCCGGGAGAAGGCGGCGATCGTCGCGGCCGTCGGCGAGCACGTGTGGCCGATGGTCGCGGACGGGCGCGTGCGACCCGTCGTGCACGCCCGGCTGCCGCTCGCCCAGGCCGAGCGCGCGCACGCCCTGCTCGCGGCGGGCGAGGTGTTCGGCACGCTGGTGCTGGTGCCCTGAGGGCGGCGCCCGGCTGGCGCGCCGGCGGGGGCTGGGAGGGCCGGGCCTCAGGCGGCCGCAGCCTCCTCGACGGCGGGCCGCTGGCCCACGGAGGTCAGGACGATGGCCGCAGAGACGAGCAGCAGACCGATGACGTCGAGCCCGTGCGGCCACTGCCGCAGCACCAGCGCCCCGACCACGGCGGCCGTCGCGGGCAGCAGCGCCAGCAGCACGGCGAAGGTCGCGGCGCTGACCCGGCGCAGCACCACCTGGTCGAGCGCGTAGGGGACGACCGACGACAGCAGCGCCACGCCCACGACGGCGGCGACGAGGGACCACGAGCCGAGCACCGGGGCGCCGCGGCTCGCGAGGAACGGCGCGAGCACCAGGGCTCCGGCCGCCATCGCCACCGAGAGCCGCGTCACGCCGTCCCCCGCCACGGCCACGCGTCGGCCGAGCAGGATGTACGCGGCCCAGAAGGTGGCCGCAGCGAGGATCGCCACGAGGCCGAGACGCGCCTGCGGCCCGCCCGCCTGGAGCGTCACCCCGGCCAGCAGCACCACGCCGACCGCGGCCAGCGCGATGCCCGACCGCTCGCGCCAGCCCGAGCCGGTGATCGCCGCCACGGCCACGGGCCCGACGAACTCGATGGCCACGGCCGTGCCGAGGGGCAGGTGGTCGATCGCCAGGTAGAAGGTGACGTTCATCAGCCCGAGCGCCGTGCCGAAGGCCGCGACGAGCGCCAGCTCTCGCCGGCTCCAGGACAGCCGCCACGGTCGACGCCAGGCGAGCAGCACCGCCGCGGCCACGACGAGCCGCAGCCACGCGACGCCCGCCGCGGGGACGACGGCGAACAGCCCGACGGCCAGCGCGGCACCCAGGTACTGGGTCAGGCCGGAGGCGATGAAGATCACCGGCGCCGGGACGCGGGCGAGGGCCGGTCCGGGTGGGGTCACCGCGCCAGGGTACGAGGTGTCGACCGGTCGTCACCGACGGGTCGGCAGGTCCCAGGTCCGGGCGGGGGCCGTCGACGTGCGGCGCAGCAGCGACGTCGGGTAGATGACGCGCTGGGGCGGCGTGACGCCCGCGATCATGTCGAGCACCATCGTGGCCGCGGCCTTGCCCTGCGCGTCGACGGGCTGCGCCATGGACGTCAGCCCCACGAGCTCGCCGAGCTCGTGGCCGTCGATCCCGATGACCGAGACGTCCTGCGGCACCCGCACCCCGGCCTCGCGCAGCGCGAGGATCGCGCCCATCGCCATCTCGTCGGACGCGGCGAACACCGCGGTGAGGTCCGGCACCCGGGCGAGCAGCGCCGTCATCGACGCCCGGCCGCCCTCCACCTCGAAGTCGCCGTGCTCCGCGAGGGTCGGGTCGGGCTCGATCCCCGCCTCGACCAGCGCCTCGCGCCAGCCCGCCGCGCGACCCACCGGGGGTGACCACTTGTGGATGTCGTCCGGGGTGCCGGTCAGGTGCGCGATCCGGCGGTGCCCCAGGCCGATGAGGTGGCGCATCGCCTCGAGGGCCGTCTCACGGTCGTCCAGACGGACCGTCGCCTGGTCGGAGCCGCCCCAGCCGATGCACACCAGCGGGTAGCCCAGGGCGATGAGGGCATCCATCTCGTCGTCCTCGAGCGGCAGGCCGACGACGATGATCCCGTCGACCCGGCGGCGCAGCACGTCCGGGTCGACCCGGGGGCGCGCACCCTGGCGGCGGATGTCGAACGTGTAGAGCAGCACGTCGTAGCCGTGGGAGCGCAGCGCGCGCTCGGTGGCGTCGATGACGTTGGAGAAGAACCAGCGGTTGACCCACGGGCTGATGAGGCCGATCGCCCGGGTGCGCCCGGAGGCGAGGCTCGCTGCCGACGGCGACGCGACGTAGCCCAGCGCGTCCGCGGCCGCCTTGACCCGCACGCGGGTGGCCGGGTTGACGTTGGGCATGCCCCGCAGGGCGCGCGAGACGGTGGCCGTGGAGACGCCCGCCGCCCTGGCGACGTCCTCGATCCCTGCCGTCATACCTGAGGATTGTGCCGCGCCGGCGTCCGCAGGTCCACGCACCGGCCGGCGGTCACCGGTCGAGCGTCCGGCCGACGGGGTCACGGGGCCGGTCCGGCGGTCGGGGCTCACAGGAGCGACCTCAGCACGGGGGCCGCGCCGTCGTCCTCGATGGTGCCGGTGACCTCGTCCGCGACGGCGTGCAGCACGGCCGGGGCGTGCCCCATCGCCACGCCGCGCGTGGCCCAGCGCAGCATGTCGACGTCGTTGCTGCCGTCACCGATCGCGACCGTCCGGGCGGGGTCCACCCCCAGGCGGGTGCGCAGGACCTCCAGCGCGCTGGCCTTGGTGACCCCGGCCGGGGCGACGTCCATCCAGGCGGTCCAGCCGACGGCGTAGGTGACGTCCGCGAGCCCTGCCCGCGCGATGAGGTCGCCGAACTCCTCGGTGGTGTGCTCGGGGCTGCGCACGATGAGCCGGGTGACGTGCGATGCGACGAGCGCGTCGAGGCCGACCACCTCGTGCTCGCCGTGCAGCTCGCCGTCGGGGAAGGGCTTGTTGAGCCGGAAGCCGACGCCCACCACCTCGACGGCGAAGCACGCGTCGGGCAGCTCGGCGAGCATGAGGCGCAGCGCGGGGCCCGGGTCGAACGTCACGGACTCGACGACCTCGTAGCCCTGGGGCAGCGCCGGGTCGAGCCGCACCGTGACGGACCCGTTGGAGCAGACCGCCCAGCCCCGGGTGATGCCCAGCCGGGCCGCGACGGGCACGGTCGCGAAGACGGACCGTCCGGTCGCGAGGACCACGTGGTGCCCCGCGGCGTGCACCGCGGCGACCGCACTGCGGACGGGCTCGGTGAGCTCCTCGGCGTAGCTGAGCAGCGTCCCGTCGACGTCGAGCGCGACCAGCAACGGTCCGGTCATGCGACGGGACGCAGCACGTCGAGCCCGCCGAGGTAGGGCCGCAGCCCCTCGGGCACGCGCACCGAGCCGTCCGCCTGCTGGTGGTTCTCGAGGATCGCGACGATCCAGCGCGTCGTGGCGAGCGTGCCGTTGAGCGTGGCGACGGTGCGCATCCCGTCGGCGGTGCGCTCGCGCACGCCCAGGCGGCGGGCCTGGTAGGTGGTGCAGTTCGACGTCGACGTGAGCTCGAGGTAGCGCTGCTGGCTGGGCAGCCAGGCCTCGCAGTCGAGCTTGCGGGCCGCGGACGAGCCGAGGTCCCCGGCCGCGGTGTCGATGACGCGGTAGGGCAGCTCGACGAGGGCCAGCATCTGCTCCTCGAGCGCCAGGAGGCGCTCGTGCTCGGCCGCGGCGTCCTCCACCGTGGTCCAGCTGAACATCTCGACCTTGTGGAACTGGTGCACCCGGATGATCCCGCGGGTGTCCTTGCCGTACGAGCCGGCCTCGCGGCGGTAGCAGGCCGACCAGCCGGCGTAGCGCTTCGGCCCGGCCGACAGGTCGAGGATCTCCTCGGCGTGGTACCCGGCCAGCGCGACCTCCGAGGTGCCGACGAGGTAGAGGTCGTCCGCCTCGAGCCGGTAGACCTCGTCGGCGTGCGCGCCGAGGAACCCCGTGCCGCGCATGATCTCGGGCTTGACCAGCGTGGGCGTGATGACGGGCGTGAAGCCGGCGGCGAGAGCCGTGTCGATCGCGGCGTTGAGCAGCGCGAGCTCGAGGCGCGCACCGACCCCGGTGAGGTAGTAGAACCGCGCCCCGGACACCTTGGCGCCGCGCTCGGTGTCGATCGCGCCCAGCGCCTCGCCGATCGCGAGGTGGTCGCGCACGCCGTCCGCTCCGAGCTCTGCGGCCAGGTCGCGCGGGGTGCCGACGTGCTTGAGCACGACGTAGTCGTTCTCACCGCCAGCGGGGACGCCCTCGAGGACGACGTTGCCGATGCGGCTCGCGACGGCGTCCAGCTGGGCAGCGGCGTCGTCCGCATCGGCCTGCAGGGCCTTGACCTGGTCCGCCAGGCCCTTGGCGTGCGCGAGCAGGGCGGCCTTGGCGTCGCCCGTCGCCGCGGCGACCTGCTTGCCCATCGACTTCTGCTCGGAGCGCAGCCGCTCGTAGTCGGTCAGCGCGGCCCGGCGCCGGGCGTCGAGGTCGAGCACGGCGTCGACGAGGGACGGGTCGTCACCGCGGGCCAGCTGGCTGGCGCGGACGACGTCGGGGGTGTCCCGCAGGACGCGCAGGTCGATCACCCCCCGAGGGTATCGGGCCCCCGGTGGGCCGCGGCGGCGTGGGCGCCGTACGGTGGTGCCGTGACCTGGGGCGAGTGGCTGAGCGTGCTCGCTGTGCTGACGGCGCTCGTCGCGCTCGGGCTGGCGCTGCACGGGCGCTCCCTCGTGCTCGCCCTGCCGCACCACGGCGCCCCGGCGCACCCCGCGGCCGCCGAGACTGCTGCCGGTCCCAGCGACCGGCCGCTCGTGGCGTTCGTGGCCAACCCCACCAAGCCGGGCGTCACCGAGCTGCGCGACGCCGCCGTGCGGGCGTGCTCGGCGCGCTACCTGCCGGAGCCGATGTGGTTGGAGACCACGGAGTCCGACCCGGGCGTCGGCCAGGCGCGGGGCGCGGTGGCCGACGGCGCCCGCGTCGTCGTCGCGGTCGGCGGCGACGGCACGGTGCGCGCGGTCGCCGAGGGGCTGGTCGGCACGGGCGCGTCGATGGGGCTGGTGCCGCAGGGCACGGGCAACCTCCTCGCGCGCAACCTCGACCTGCCGCTGGGTGACGTCGAGGCGCTGCTCCGCGTGGCGCTGACCGGCACGGACCGGCCGATCGACGTCGGCTGGCTCACCGTGGACCGGGTCGCGACCCCGGAGGCGGACGACACCGGCGCCGGCCCGGCCACGGCCGGTTCCGAGCACCTGTTCCTCGTCATCGCCGGCCTGGGCTTCGATGCGGCGATGGTCGCGGACGCGGACGAGCAGCTCAAGGCGCGCGTGGGCTGGATCGCCTACTTCGTGGCCGGGGTGCGTCACCTGCACTCGCGGCGGATGCGCCTGGACGTCGCCCTCGACGACGGCCCGTGGCAGACGCTGCGCCTGCGCAGCCTGCTGGTCGGCAACTGCGGGCGGCTGCCGGGCGGGATCACCCTGCTGCCCGACGCTGTGCTGGACGACGGCTGGCTCGACGTCGCGGCGATCGACACCCGGGGCGGGGTCTTCGGCTGGACGCAGCTGTTCGGCGAGGTCGCGATGCAGCGCTTCGGCGTCCGGGCCGACCTGCCGAACAAGATCGGCACCATCGACCACGCCCGCGCCCGCACCGCCCGGGTCCGTACCCGCGACCCCCAGCAGGTCCAGGTCGACGGCGACATCGTCGGTGCGGCACTCGAGGTCTCGACCCGCGTCGACCCGCTGGCACTCACGGTCCGCGTCCCCTGATCCGGGGCGCGGAGGGCACGCCCCCCCGGTACCCCGGCCCCCGGACCCGCACCACCCCGGACCTGCAGCACCCCGGACCTGCAGCACCCCGGACCTGGACCCGCAGCACCCCCGCCCTGGACCGGTCGCGTTCAGACCCGGACCCGGACCCGCGCTCGGGCTCGGACCCGCGCTCGGACCCGGGCTCGGGCTCGCGCTCGGGCTCGGGCTCGGGCTCGGGCTCGGGCTCGGG
>NZ_DAORSQ010000007.1:0-20740 GCF_035443605.1 Actinotalea sp.
GAGGCGATCGGCCGGTGGGCGGTGGAGCACGACATCTGGGTGCTCACCGACGAGATCTACGAGCACCTCACCTACGGCGGCAACGAGTTCCACTCCATGCCCACGCTCGTGCCCGAACTGGCCGATCGCTGCATCGTCCTCAACGGCGTGGCCAAGACCTACGCCATGACCGGCTGGCGGGTGGGCTGGATGATCGGCCCAGCCGACGTCATCAAGGCCGCGACCAACCTGCAGTCGCACCTGTCCTCGAACGTCGCCAACGTCAGCCAGCGTGCGGCGATCGCCGCGCTGGCCGGGGACCTGTCGGCCGTCGCCGAGATGCGCACGGCGTTCGACCGGCGGCGGCGGACCATGGTCGAGATGCTCTCGGCGATCGACGGCGTCGTCTGCCCGACGCCGAAGGGCGCGTTCTACGCGTACCCGAGCGTCGAGGGCGTGCTGGGCAGGACCATCCGTGGGCGCACCCCGCGGACGTCGGCCGAGCTCGCCGCGCTCATCCTCGAGGAGGTCGAGGTGGCCGTGGTGCCCGGTGAGGCCTTCGGCCCGAGCGGGTTCATCCGGCTCTCGTACGCCCTGGGGGACGCGGACCTCGTCGAGGGCGTCTCGCGCATCGCCGGGCTGCTGGGCGAGGCGGAGTAGGGGCGGCGGCGACCCGCCGCGCGCCGGCCCGCACCGGCGTCCACCGACCGGTGGACGCCAGGTCCCATCCGTCGGCGACTGCCGCCGCGCACCGCGGATGCACCAGGCTGGGTCCATGAGCGAAGCAGCCGTGCACGTCCGTGACCTGCACAAGCACTACGGCGACAAGCACGCCGTCGACGGCCTCGAGCTGACGGTCGAGCAGGGCGAGATCTTCGCCGTGCTCGGCCCCAACGGCGCGGGCAAGACGACGACCGTGGAGATCCTCGAGGGGTTCCGGCACCGGGACTCCGGCGAGGTGCGGGTGCTGGGCCTCGACCCGGCGCACGGCGACCGGGCCTGGCGCAGCCGCATCGGCATCGTGCTGCAGGCCACCAACGACCTCGCCGAGCTCACCGTGCGCGAGCAGATCCACCACTTCGCGCGGTACTACCCGCACCCGCGGGACCCCGAGGAGGTCCTCGCGGCCGTGGGCCTCGTGGAGAAGGCCGGCACGCGCTCGCGCCAGCTGTCCGGCGGGCAGCGCCGCCGCCTCGACGTCGCCCTGGGCATCATCGGCAACCCCGAGCTGCTCTTCCTCGACGAGCCGACCACGGGCTTCGACCCGCAGGCCCGCCGCTCGTTCTGGGACCTCGTCCGGACCCTGCGGGAGGAGGGCACGACGATCCTGCTCACCACGCACTACCTCGAGGAGGCCGAGTACCTGGCCGACCGGGTCGCCGTGGTCCACGACGGGCACGTCATCGACTCCGGCCCCCCGGCCGAGCTCGGCGGCCGGGAGGCTCGGCGCCCGACGGTCCTGTGGACGCAGGACGGCCAGACCCGGCAGGTGCGCACCGCCACCCCGACGGCCACCGTCGCCGACCTCGCCGCACGCCTGGGCGGGCCGGACGGCGAGGTCCCCGGCCTGCAGGTGGTCCGGCCGAGCCTGGAGGACATCTACCTCGACCTCATCGGCCACACCGACCTCGACGCCGAGGCGGACGTCGCCCTGCCCACCACCCGCCCGACCACGAGGGAGTCCGTGCGATGAGCACCACCGCCGCCACCCCGACCGGAGCAGCGACCCCGACCGCCCGTCCCCGGGGCGGATCGCTGCCCTCCCTGCTCACCCTCGGCCTGGCCAGGACCGGGATCGAGCTCAAGCAGTACTTCCGCGAGCGCGACTCCGTCGTCTTCTCGTTCGCCTACCCGATCATCATGCTGGGCATCTTCGCGACGGTCTTCGGCCAGGACGGCGCCGCCGTCGGCGCGGGACCGGACGGCACCGGCGGGGTGCCCTTCGCGCAGTACTTCCTGCCCGGCATGGTCGCCACGGGCATCATGCTGTCGAGCTTCCAGACGCTGGCCATCACCATCGCCGTCGAGCGCGACGAGGGCGGGCTCAAGCGGCTGCGCGGCACCCCGGCGCCGGCCGCCGCGTACTTCCTCGGCAAGGTGGGTCAGGTGCTGGCGGCCACGCTGCTGCAGATGGCCCTGCTGCTCGCCGTCGCCGCGCTGCTGTTCGGCATCGACCTGCCGAGCACCGCGGAGGCGTGGATCCGGTTCGCCTGGGTCTTCGTCCTGGGCACGGCCACCGGGGCGGTGCTGGGCGTCGCGTTCTCCTCTGTCCCCAACAGCGGGCGCAGCGCCTCGTCCGTCGTCATCCCCATCGTCCTGGTGCTCCAGTT
Organism: Actinotalea sp.; assembly: GCF_035443605.1. Classification (NCBI taxonomy): domain Bacteria; kingdom Bacillati; phylum Actinomycetota; class Actinomycetes; order Micrococcales; family Cellulomonadaceae; genus Actinotalea; species Actinotalea sp. The sequence continues at coordinate 2,310 of NZ_DAORSQ010000007.1, forward strand.
CACCTCCGGCGTCTTCTTCGTCTTCAGCGACCTGCCGACGTGGATGCAGCGCATCGCCGAGGTGTTCCCGCTCAAGTGGCTGGCCCAGGGGATGCGGTCGGTCTTCCTGCCGGAGAACGCCGAGGCCTGGGAGGTCGGCGGGTCGTGGCAGCTGGCCACCGGCGCGGCCATCATGGGCGCATGGCTCGTGGTGGGACTCGTCGTCGGCGCCAGGACGTTCCGGTGGCGTCGTCGTGACGACGGCTGACGCACGGCTGTCCCGGCGGCACACGCGGTCCGAGCGCTCGGACTTCTGGCACGGCGCCCTGCGGGGCTGGGACCTCGCGTTCTACCTCATGGTGGGCATCGGCGCCGTGACCCTCGTGGCCATCCGGCCCGACGGGCGCTCCGTCGCCGTGGCGCTCGGCCTGCTCGTCCTGCTCGTCCTGGCCTACACGGTGGTCGGCCGCCGGGCGGCCCGCACCGGCAGCCGCGCCGGCGCGCTGGCCTACCTCGCCGTGCTCATCGCCGTGACGACCGCGATCACCGGGGTCAACCCCGGCGGCTCGGTGCTGCTCTTCCTGGCGTACAGCCAGATCTGGTTCTTCACCGAGACCCGCCGGGCCGGCATCGTCGCGTGCACCGTCCTGACCGTCGGCGTCTTCGGCGCGATCGTCGTGTACGAGGGCTTCGAGCCCGCTGCCCTGCCCGGCGCGCTGGCGCAGGGTGCCGTGGCCCTGGCCTTCGCCGTGCTGCTCGGCCTGTGGGTGACGCAGATCGCCGAGCAGAGCGAGCAGCGTGCGGACCTCGTCGACCAGCTCGAGGCGGCCCAGGCCGAGATCGGGCGGTCGCACCACGCCGCCGGCGTCGCCGCCGAGCGCGAGCGCATGGCCCAGGAGATCCACGACACCCTCGCCCAGGGGTTCACCAGCATCGTCATGCTCGCGCAGACCGCCGAGGCCGACCTGCGCCGGGGCCACCCGGACGCCGCCGCCGAGCGGATCGCCCTGGTGGAGCGCACCGCGCGCGACAACCTCGCGGAGGCGCGCGCGCTGGTCGCGGCCTTCGCCCCCGTGGCGCTCGACGGCGCGGGCCTCGGCGAGGCACTCGGCCGGCTCGCGCGGCGGTTCACGGAGGAGACCGGCGTGCGGGTCGACGTGGTGCTGCCCGACGGCGGTGTGCCGCTGGTCCGCGAGCACGAGGTCATCCTGCTGCGTGCCGCGCAGGAGGCGCTGGCCAACGTGCGCCGGCACGCCGGGGCGCACCGGGTCGAGGTGGCGCTCTCGGTCGGCGCGGGGACCGACGGCGCCCGGCTCGAGGTCGTCGACGACGGGCGCGGGATCGACCCGGCCGCCGCCGAGGGCTTCGGCCTGCGCGGCATGCGGGAGCGGGTCACCTCCGGCGGCGGCGCGCTCACCGTGACGTCCGGGCCGGCGGGCGGCACGCGGGTGCAGGTCAGCCTGCCGGTCGTCCCTGCAACCGAGGAGCCCCGATGACCGTGCGCATCGTCGTCGTCGACGACCACCCCGTGGTGCGGGCGGGGATCGTCGGCCTGCTGGCAGGGGAGCCCGACCTCGAGGTGGTCGGCGAGGCGTCCGACGGCGCCGCGGCGCTCGACGTCGTCGCGCAGCAGCGGCCCGACGTCGTGCTCATGGACCTGCGGATGCCCGTCCTCGACGGCGTCGCCGCGACGGAGCGGCTGCTGGTCGCCCACCCGGCCGTGCGCGTCGTCGTCCTCACCACCTACGAGACCGACGGCGACATCCTGCGGGCCGTCGAGGCGGGCGCGACGGGGTACCTGCTCAAGGACACCCCGCGCGACGACCTCGTCGAGGCCGTCCGGGCCGCCGCGCGGGGCGAGACGGTGCTGGCGCCCAGCGTCGCGCGGCGGCTCGTCGCGCAGGTGCGGCACTCCGGGGACCGGCTCACCCCGCGCGAGCTCGAGGTGCTGGCCGGGGTGGCCCGGGGCGGGAGCAACGCGCAGATCGGCGCGGAGCTGTTCATCGCCGAGGCGACGGTCAAGACCCACCTGCTGCGGATCTTCGCCAAGCTCGGCGTCGACGACCGCACGCTCGCGGTGACCACCGCCCTGGAGCGCGGGATCCTGCCGCGGGTCTGACGGCTCTCATCCGCTTCTCATCGATCGCCCGGATACTGGTGCCATGAGCCGATCCGGGATCCTCGCCCTCGTGACGGCGGCCGTCGTGACGATCGTCGGCGCCGGCGGCATGGTCGCGTTCGCGCAGGCCCCCGGGGTGGTGCCGCTGGGCGACGTCGTCGTCGTCGGGCCTGCCACCGGTCCGTCACCGACGCCCAGCCCCACGCCGACCCCCGATCCGAGCGGGACACCGACGCCCGGGCCGTCGGGCACCCCCGTCGTCGTGGACCCGCAGGCCCCCGTGGAGCCGTTCGACGACCACGGCGGCCTGCGCGACGACGACGCCGACGACGACAGCGGCGGCAGCGGGTCCTCCGGCTCCGGCGGCGGCAGCGATGACGACTGAGACCCAGGTGTGGCCGGCGCCGGAGTACGTCGCGGCACCGCACGAGCCGCGCGCCCTCCCCCGCGACGGCGCGCGGCCCACCGTGACGGTGCGCACACGCGTCATGGCGGCCGTCGTCGCCATGGCAGCGCTCGGGATGGCCGTCGCCGGGTCGACCGCCTTCCTGCTCCAGCGCGAGCGGGTGGACGTGCTGGTCGACGACACCCTGAGCCGCAGCGTCGACGAGTTCCGCACGCTCGCCGCCGTGGGCGTGGACCCGGGCACCGGCACGGGCTACGCCTCCGTGCGCGCCCTGCTGTACGCCGCGCTCCAGGGCACCGTGCCGGAGCAGCACGAGGGCATGTTCGCCGTTCTCGACGGCGAGCTCGGCCTCGTCGCCCCGCCCGGCGTGACGATGCGGCTGGAGGACGCCCCGGAGGTGGTCGCCGCCGCGATCGCCGCGCAGGACGACGAGACCGTGCTCATCCGCAGCGTGGCGACCGCCGACGGCTCCTTCCGCTACGTCGCCGTGCCGGTGTCCGTGACGGGTGAGGAGTCCACCGGCGTCCTCGTCTACGGCTTCGACCGCACGGCCGAGCACAGCGAGCTGGTCCGCACGTACCGGACGTTCGCCCTCGTCGGGCTCGGGGCGCTCGCGGTGCTCGGCGTGGTCGGCTGGCTGGTCGCCGGCCGCCTGCTCGCGCCGCTGCGCCTGCTGCGGGACACCGCCCGGCGGATCACGGACTCCGACCTCTCGGAGCGGATCGCGGTCCGCGGCGACGACGACGTCTCCGAGCTCGGCCGGACGGTGAACTCGATGCTCGACCGCCTCGAGGACGCGTTCGGCTCCCAGCGGCGCCTGCTGGACGACGCGGGCCACGAGCTGCGCACGCCGCTGACCATCGTGCGCGGGCACCTCGAGCTCATGGACCCGACGGATCCCGACGACGTGCGGGGCACCCAGGAGCTGGTGCTCGACGAGCTCGACCGGATGCACCGGCTGGTCGACGACCTCGTGGTGCTCGCCACCGTGGACCGGCCCGACTTCGTGCAGCCGGCGCCCACCGACATCGGCCGGCTCACCGACGACGTGCTCGACAAGGCACGCACGCTCGGCTCACGGCGCTGGCTCGTCGACGGCAGGGCCGAGGTGACCGTCGAGGTCGACGCGCAGCGGCTCACGCAGGCCTGGCTCCAGCTCGCCGCCAACGCGGTGAAGTTCTCCCCCGAGGGCTCGACCGTGCGGATCGGCAGCGCGGTGCGGCACCACCACCTCGAGCTCGCGGTGCACGACGAGGGCTGCGGCGTGGCCCAGGAGGACGCCGAGCGCGTCTTCGACCGGTTCGCGCGCGGCTCCGTCGGCCGGGGGGTCGAGGGCTCCGGGCTCGGCCTGCCCATCGTGCGCGCCATCGCCCGGGCGCACGGCGGGTGGGCCAGGCTGGACACCACGACGACCGCCGGGGCGCGGTTCGTCATCGGGCTGCCGCTCACCGCGGCGTACGACGGCCAGACGGAGGCGGACCTGTGAGCCAGATCCTCATCGCCGAGGACGAGGAGCGGATCTCCTCGTTCGTCGCCAAGGGCCTGCGCGCGGCCGGGTACACGCCCCTCGTCGTCGCGACCGGGCGTGAGGCGTACGACCTCGCGCAGAGCGGCGACGTCGACCTGCTGGTGCTCGACCTCGGCCTGCCGGACCAGGACGGCTTCACCGTGCTGCGCCGGCTGCGCGAGGCCCGCAACGCCCTGCCCGTCATCATCCTCACCGCGCGCTCGTCCGTCGGGGACACCGTCGCCGGTCTCGAGGGCGGCGCAGACGACTACATGGCCAAGCCGTTCCGGTTCGAGGAGCTCCTCGCGCGGATCCGGCTGCGGCTGCGCACCGAGGCCGGGACCACCGACTCCTCCGTCCTGACCCACGGCGCCCTGAGCCTCGACCTGCGCACGCGACGGGCGCGCACCGGCAGCCGCGAGGTGGACCTCTCGGCCCGCGAGTTCGCGCTGGCCGAGGCGTTCCTGCGCAACCCCGGCCAGGTCCTCAGCCGCGAGCAGCTGCTCTCACGCGTGTGGGGGTACGACTTCGACCCCGGCTCCAACGTCGTGGACGTCTACGTGCGCTACCTGCGCCGCAAGCTCGGGGCCGAGCACCTCGAGACCGTCCGCGGGATGGGCTACCGGCTCGTCGACGCGCAGTAGGCGCGTCCCGGTCACCCGGCACTTCCCGGCCGGGCTGGCAGACTCACCGGATGCGCGACCTGGCTGCACTGCCCAAGGCGCACCTGCACCTGCACTTCACCGGGTCGATGCGGGTGGCGACCCTTGCCGAGATGGCCACGTCCCGCGGGCTGCGGCTGCCATCGGCGCTGCTCGAGGCCAACCCCGTGCGGCCCCCGGCGGACGAGCGCGGCTGGTTCCGCTTCCAGCGTCTGTACGACGCTGCGCGGGCGTGCGTGCGCTCGGAGGCGGACATGCGCCGCATCGTCGCCGAGGCCGCGGCCGACGACGCCGCCGAGGGCTCGGGTCGCCTCGAGATCCAGGTGGACCCCACGTCGTACGCGCCCTTCGTCGGCGGGATCACCCCGGCGCTGGAGATCGTGCTCGACGAGGCCGCCGCGGCGTGGGGGCGCACCGGGGTGGAGGTCGGCGTGGTCGTCGCCTCCTCGCGCGTGCGGCACCCGCTCGAGGCCAGGACGCTCGCACGGCTCGCTGCGCGGTACGCCGGCGACGGGCCCGGGCGCGTGGTGGGCTTCGGCCTGAGCAACGACGAGCGGCGCGGGGACACGGCCGACTGGGCGCCGGCCTTCGCCATCGCGCGCCGCGCCGGGCTGGCCGCCGTGCCGCACGGCGGCGAGCTGCTCGGTGCCGAGCACATCGACGCCGTCCTCGCCCACCTCGTGCCGGACCGGATCGGCCACGGGGTGCGCTCGGCCGAGGACCCGCGCGTGCTGGCCCGGGTGGTCGAGCGGGGCGTCGCGCTGGAGGTCTGCCCGGCGTCGAACGTGTCGCTCGGGGTCTACGCCGAGGACCGGCACGTCCCCCTGCGCGCGCTGGCCGCTGCCGGCGCCACGCTCGCCCTGGGCGCGGACGACCCGCTGCTCTTCGGCTCGCGCCTCGTCGCGCAGTACGAGTCGGCCCGGCACGTGCACGGGTTCGACGACGCGGCCCTCGCCGACCTGGCGCGAGGGTCCGTGCGGGCGTCCCGGGCGACGGGCGCGACGAGGGTGCGCCTGCTGACCGGGATCGACGCGTGGCTGGCGGCGCCGGACCCGTCGTGACGCGACGGCGGACCTTGACACCGCCACCCTCACGCGCCAATGTATCAATCACATAGTTGATTGAGGGGGAGTCATGAGCGTGACCGTGGTCGCCGTGCTGGTCGCGATCGTCGGCGTGGTGGCGATGCTCGCCGTTCTCGCGGCCGTCCTGGCGGCGTCGCTCGGGACCCGCCGGCCAGCGCCAGCCCCGTCGGAGGCTGCCGAGGCCGCCCGCAGGCACGGCGTCACCGTGAACGCGGTCGCGTGGGTCCTGGCGCTGCTCGCCAGCCCGGTGGCGATCGGTGGTGTGGCGCTCCCGGTCGTCCTGCGGACGGGCGGCACCGGGCTCTACGGCGGGATCGTGGCCGGCCTGTACCCGGCAGCGCTCGGGCTGCTCTTCCTGGCCGTGCACGCCGTGGGCGAGCGCACCTGGCCGCGACCGACCGGGACGGTGCGGCGCGCCGTGCTGAGCCCGCGCCAGGACGTCGCTCCGCGCTGGCTGCTGCTGGCCACGTGGTCCTGGGCCGGAGCCCTGGCGATCACGCTGACCGTCACCGGCCTCACCGGCACCGACGGACGCACGCTCGAGCGCATCACGGGCCCGAGCGCGAGCGCCGGTGCCGGCCCGTACCCCGGCTGGTTCTACGGCCTCCCGCTCCTCGTGGCGGCGGCGCTGCTGGTCGTAGCGACGCACGGCGTCCTGCGCCTCGTGGCCCGACGCCCCGCCGTGGTCGACGCCGACCCTGCCTACGACGCCGCGAGCCGGCGTCTGTCCGGCCACCGCGTGCTGCGCGGCGTCCAGCTGGTGCTCGCCCTGACGCTGTCCGGGGTGCTCTTCTTCGCCGGGAACGCGATCCGGGGCGTCGATCTCCTCGCGCTGGGCGCCGGCATCACCGTCGCCGCCGCCGTGGTGGCACTCGTCGGCGCCGTGCTCGCCGGGGTGCCGGCACAGGCCGCCGTCCCCCAGGCGGCCCGGCCGGTCGGCCACGCAGGCGGCCCGACAGCGCGGGCGGTCGCACCCGCTGGTCCGCTCGCGCCGGTCTCGGCCGTCGACCGCGCGGCCTCGCTGCCGTGACGGTGCACGTCGAGGTCGACCTGACCTCGGGGGTACCGCCCTTCGAGCAGGTGCGCCTCCAGGTGGTCGCGCACGTCGCCGCGGGGCGCCTGCGGGCCGGGGACCGGCTGCCCACCATCCGCGACCTGGCCACCGACCTGGGGATCGCAGCCGGGACCGTCGCGCGCGCCTACCGCGAGCTCGAGCAGGGGGGTCTCGTGGTCACCCGGCGGCGCACCGGAACCGTCGTCGCGGAGGGCACCCCCGCACCGGACCAGGGCCTGCGGGACGCCTCGGTCCGGTTCGTCGCCACGGCCCGAGCCGCAGGGCTGGCCGACGAGGAGGTGCTCGACCTCGTGCGCGGCGCGCTGCTCGACGCGCGAGCCCCCGTGGCCTCGGCACCCGAGGACGTCAGAGCACCCGTCAGAGTGTGACGCCCACCAGCACCGGCTCGGCCTCCAGGGTGATGCCGAACCGCTGGTGCACGCCGTCGCGCACCGTCCGCGCCAGGGCCAGCAGCTCCGCCGTCGTGCCACCGCCGCGGTGGGTCAGCGCCAGGCTGTGCTTGGTCGAGACCCCCACGGTCCCCGGCAGACCGAAGCCCCTGCCGAAGCCCGCGTGCTCGATGAGCCACGCGGCGCTCGTCTTGACCAGCGTCGGGTCGATGGCGCCGAGGCTGGGACCCGTGCTGCGCTCCGGGAGGGCCGAGCGCACGGGGTAGCGGGGGGCGCCGTCGGGCAGGGAGTCCGCGACAGACGCCGCGACCACGGGGTTGGTGAAGAACGAGCCGGCGCTCCACGTGTCGTGGTCCGACGCGTCGAGCACCATCCCCTTGCCCGCACGCAGCTCGAGCACGGCGGCGCGCACGTCGACGAGTGGTGCCACGCCGCCGACGTCGACGCCCAGGCGCCGCGCGAGCTCGGCGTAGGCGATCGGGGCGGACAGGGTGCCCAGGCGCAGCTGGAGGCCGACCTCGAGCACGACGAAGCGCGGCGTGGGCGCCCAGCGGGACGGGACGTCGCCGTCGCGCAGCGAGCGCTTGAGCACCGACGTGCGGTAGCCGAACCCCAGCTCGCCCACGGCCAGCGTGCGGATCCGCCGCTCGGCACGGTCCCAGGTGCGCACGGTCGAGACGACGCCCGCGACCTCCTGGCCGTAGGCGCCCACGTTCTGCACCGGGGTGGCGCCGGTGGACCCGGGGATGCCCGCGAGCGCCTCGACGCCCACCCAGCCCTCGGCCACCGCCCGGTCGACGACATCGGTCCACGGCGTCCCGGCCGGCACGGTGACGCTCGCCCCGGCGCACGCGCCGGCCTCGTCCAGCGCGACGTCGCGCCGCACGTCGCGCACCACGAGACCCGGGAAGCCGACGTCCGGCACCACGACGTTGGAGCCGCCGCCCAGCACGAGCACGGGCTCCCCCGCGTCGTCGGCCGCGCGGACCGCATCGACGAGCGCCGCGGAGCTGTCCGTCTCGAGGTAGCGCCCTGCCGGTCCGCCCAGGCGGAGCGTGGTGAGCTCTGCGAGCGTGCGGCCGGAGGCGGGGGCGCTGGTCGGCGGGGTCACCGGTCCAGGCTACGCGGCGGGCTCAGCCGCGCGCGGCACCCGCACCTCAGCCGCGAGCGGCACCCGCGGCGGTCGGCAGCGGTCGCGCGGCCGGGATCACCAGGAGCCCGATGAGCACGGGCACCGCGATGGCCAGGAGCGCGTGCCGGTAGCCGACGTGCTCGGCGAGCAGGCCGAGCAGCGGCGGGCCGGCGAGGAACGCGCTGTAGCCGATCGTGGCGACGACGGCGACGCGCGCGGGCGCCCGGGACGGGTCGTCCGACGCCGCGCTCATCCCGACCGGGAAGCCCAGCGCCGCGCCCATCCCCCACAGGAGCACGCCGACCAGGGCGATCGGGAGGGTGGGCCCGAGCCCGAAGAGCAGCAGGCCGGCCAGCGCGAGGACGGAGACGATCTGGAGCACGCGCACGCGGCCGAAGCGGTCGAGCAGGCCCGTGCCCAGGAGCCGCATCGCCGTCATCGCGGTGACGAACGCGCCGAAGGTCAGCGCCGCGAGGTCGTCGCCCACGTCGAAGCCGTCGACGACGGCCAGGCCCACCCAGTCGTTCGCGGCGCCCTCGGTGAGCGCCGCGGCCATGACCACGAGCCCGATGAGCAGGGTGCGCGGCTCGAGCCACGCGCTGCCGGCGCGCGCCGCACCCTCGGCGTGCTCCTCCGCGTCATGCGTGCCCGCGGGCAGGAACGACCGCGCGCACACGAGCAGCGCCGCGGTGCTGATCCCCAGCACGACGGCGAGGTGCAGGAGGAGGGGCGCCTCGAGGCGGGCCGCGACCGCACCGAGCGCGGCGCCCGCCATGGTGCCGAAGGAGAACCCCGCGTGGAACCGCGGCATGATGGCGCGGCCGAGGCGCTGCTCGACGGCGGCACCCTCGAGGTTCATCGCCGCGTCCCACACCCCGATGCCCACGCCCATGACGACGAGCGCCGGGGCGACCACCCAGACCTCCCCGAGCAGCACGCCGAGGCCCGCAACGAGCAGCCCTGCGACGTTGAGCCCGGCGAAGCTGACGATGGCGCGCGGGGCCCCGAGACGCTGGACCACGAGGCCCGACAGCGGCATCGCCAGCAGCGAGCCCACGGCCCCGACGAGCAGCAGCAGGCCCAGCTGCTCGGGTCGCAGGTCCAGCGCGTCACGTACGGCAGGGAGCCGGGAGGCCCACGAGGCGAAGTTGAAGCCGTTGAGCGCGAAGGTGAGGAACACGGCCGTCGAGGCGGCCCGCACCGCGGTGGCCGAGAGCTCGACCGCCGTGCCCGCGGGACCGGGTGCGCCGGCGCTCACCGGCAGCTCCCGGCGCCGACGGGCTCGACGAGACCGCCGAGGTCCGCGATGACGTCGTCATCGGCCAGGTCCCGGTCCGGGCGTGCCACCGAGACGGGGCGCGGTCGGGCAGGCTCGCCCGGGGCGGGCGCGGGCGGTGCCGCGGCTGCCGGGACGTGCACGGCAGACGTCGCGCGGGCGGGGGCGACGCTCTCGTCGCGCACCGTGCCCGAGAGCAGCACCCCGGCGAGCATGACGCCCGTGATGAGCAGCAGCGCGTGCCGCGCACCCATCACCTCTGCCGCCATGCCGATGAGCGGCGGCGCGGCGATCGACGCGGCGGAGGCGAACGCGGAGACCACGGCCACGCGTCCGGCGGCGCTGAGCGGGTCGCCCGAGACCGCGGACATCGCGATGGGGATGACGAGCCCCGCGCCGAGCCCCCAGCCGACGACGCCCAGCACGGACCACGGCAGCGACGGGGCGAGGGCGAAGAGCACGAGTCCGGCCAGGGAGGTCGCACCGGACAGCGCGACCACGAGGAACCGGCCGTAGCGGTCGATGAGCCACGTCCCGGAGATCCGTGCGACGGTCATCGACGCGACGAACGTGCCGAACACCACGGCCGCCACGGCCTCCGTCTGGCCGTAGCCGTCGACGACGGCGATCGCCAGCCAGTTGTTCGCCGAGCCCTCGGACAGCGCCGCGGACATGACGACGACGCCGAGCAGCAGCGTCCGGCGCTCACGCCACGCACGCAACGACGTGCGCAGCCCGGCACCCCGGCGGACGGACGCACCCGACGCGGCGGGCGCCGGCCCTGCGGCCACGCCCACGAGCGGCAGCGGGGCGAGGACCGAGCGCGGCACGGAGTGCAGGCGCCACAGCAGGGCGACGATCGCCACCACGCCGAACTGCACGACGACGGGCACGGCCGCCCAGGCCGCTGCGGCACCCAGCGCGGAGCCGAGCACTGCGCCGACCGAGAAGCCCGCATGGAACTGCGGCACCACGGTGCGGCCCATGCGCCGCTCGATGACCACGGACTCGACGTTGAGCGGCACGTTGCCCAGCGCGATCGCCACGCTGAAGACCACGACGCCGACGGCGAGGACGCCGACCCGGCCGAGCGCTGGGCCCAGCCCGAGCAGCACGTACCCGACGGAGAAGAGCAACGCGGAGGCGAGCATGGTGCGGCGTGGGCCCACGCGCGTCACCACGGCCCCCGCGACGAGGATCGTCGCGAGCGAGCCCACGGCGCCGAGCAGCATGACGGTGCCGAGGTCCCCGGTGGTGAGGTCGAGCGAGTCCCGCACCGTCGGCAGGCGCGCCAGCCAGCTGGAGATCGTCAGGCCGAGGAGCAGGTAGAGCCCGAGCAGGTGGTTGCGTGCGGAGATCACCTCGCGGGGCGCGCCCGGCCCCGCGGGACGCGCGGGGGGGCGGTCGGCGACCGAGGTCGCGGTGGTGCGGGGGCGATGGGCGTCCGGTGTGCGACCGGGACGGAACAGCATGACGGGACTCGTTCCAACGACGACGGGCGGGGGCGGGCGGCGCACGACCCGGAAGTCGTGGTCACGCCCGGACGGCGGCGAGTCATCGAAACGATTCGAGGCCGTGTCCCCTAGTGTGCCGCTAGGCTGGCGCACCGTCAACCGATCTGAGCCGGGCGGGTGAGCATGACCCACAGCAGACCCACGCTGGCGGACGTCGCGGGCATCGCCGGCGTGTCCGTCTCCACGGCGTCCCTGGCGTTCTCCGGCGCCGGTCCCATCGCCGACGCGACCAGGGCACGGGTCCTGGCTGCCGCCGCCGAGCTGGGCTACTCCGGCCCCAACCCCCTCGGCCGATCCCTGCGGTCCGGGCGGTCCGGCATCGTCGGCGTCGTCATCGGCGACCAGCTGCGTCGTTCGTTCCGCGACCCCGTCTCCATCCAGGTGCTCGACGGGCTCGTCGGCGCGCTGGGGACCATGGGACTGGGTGTGCTGCTCATCCCGGCGAACCCCGGCGCGGACGGCGCCCGCGCGCCGGACCCGCTGCTCGAGTCCGCGCCGATGGACGTCGCGGTGCTCATGTGGGGGGCACGCGAGGACGACTCCGTGATCGCGGCCCTGCGCCGACGCGGCATGCCCGTCGTCCTGGGTGAGGGCCCGTCGTCCTCAGGGCTGCCCGTGGTAGCGATCGAGGACCGGGCCGGCAGCGCGGCGCTCATCCGCCACCTCGCCGACCTCGGTCACCGCCGGATCGCCACCGTCACCCTGCCCTTCAACGGCCGGCGGCGGTGCGGGCACGTCGACGCGGCCCGGATGGGCGAGCTCGACTGGACCCCCACCCGCCACCGGCTCGAGGCCTTCGGCGACGCCGGCGTCGTACCCACCGCCGTCGTCGAGTCGGCGGCATCGCTCGTCGAGGCCGGCCAGGCAGCCGGTCGGATCGTGCTCGACGTCGACGACCCGCCCACAGCCGTCGTCGCGCAGTCGGACCTCATCGCGGCCGGGGTGCTCCTCGCCGCACGGGACCTCGGGCTGCGCGTCCCGCAGGACGTCTCGGTCGCCGGGTTCGACGGGCTGGACCTGCCGTGGCTCGCGCCGGACGTGCTCACCACCGTGGTCCAGCCGCTGACCGCCAAGGGCGAGGCGATGGGCGGGCTCGTCGCGCAGCTCCTCGCCGGCGAGGAGCCGGCATCGGTCCTCCTGCCGGTGGACCTGCGCCTCGGCACGACCACGGCCCCGCCCCGCACCTGAGCCGCAGGCACCGGGGCCTCAGGCACCGGGGCCTCAGAGGTGCCCGGATCAGAGGCGGACGAGCACCTGGGCGCGGCCGAGGACCTTGACGCCCTCGCCGAGGACCGTGAGGTCGATGCGGGCCGTACCGGCCGCCGGGTCGACCACCGCGACGGTCGCCGTGACCTCGAGGGTCGCGTGGCCCGGGTCCGGCACGGGCACGGGGCGCGTGAACCGCACACCGTAGTCGAGGATCGCGCCGGGGTCGCCCAGCCAGTCGGTGACGACGTTGACCACCGAGCCCATGGTGAACATGCCGTGCGCGATGACGCCGGGCAGGCCCACCTCGGTGGCGAAGCGCTCGTTCCAGTGGATGGGGTTGCGGTCACCGCTGGCCCCCGCGTAGCGGACCAGATCGGCGCGGGTCACCTCGATGGTGCGCGCGGCGACCACCTGGCCGACCTCGACGGCGATGCTCACAGGCCCTCCCCGCGGACGGCCAGCGTCGAGGTCACGGTCGCGACGGGCGCACCGGCGGCATCCGCGATCTCGCAGCGGGTGGTGACCATGGCGAGCCCGGCACGCTCGACGACGGCGTCGACGTGCAGCACGGTGACGAGCTCGTCGCCGGCGTAGATCGGGCGGTGGTGGGTGAAGCGCTCGTCGGCGTGCACCACCCGGCTGAAGTCGATGCCGGCACCCGGGTCCTCGATGAGCTGGGCCTCGGCGCGCTGGGCGATGACGACGGCGAACGTCGGCGTCGCGACGACGTCGCGGTGCCCGAGGGACCGCGCGGCGGCGACGTCGTGGTGCGCGGGGTGGGTGGCACCGACGGCAGCGGCGAACTCGCGCAGGTGCTCACGCCCCACGGCGTAGGGCGCCGTGGGCGGGTACGTGCGTCCGGCGTAGCTGGCGTCCATGTCCCGACCCCCAGGGGTCAGCGGGTCTCGCGGTGCGCCGTGTGCTTGCCGCAGCGCGGGCAGAACTTCGCCAGCTCGAGCCGGTCGGGGTCGTTGCGGCGGTTCTTCTTGGTGATGTAGTTCCGCTCCTTGCAGTCCACGCACGCGAGCGTGATCTTCGGGCGGACGTCCTGGGACTTGCTGGCCACGGTCTTGCCACCTCTCACGCCGACGGTGCAGCGCCTGGTCTGATCACACGCGCCAACGGGGATCCCGGCCGACGCGCCTTGCCTGTGTGGTAGCGGGGGCGGGATTCGAACCCGCGACACCACGATTATGAGCCGTGTGCTCTAACCACCTGAGCTACCCCGCCACATCGGTGCAGGCGTTCGACGGAGGTCGACGACCTGGCACCAACAGAGCCCCGAAAGGGAATCGAACCCTTGACCTTCTCCTTACCATGGAGACGCTCTGCCGACTGAGCTATCGGGGCAGCGCGTGCCAGGGTACACGGGCCTGGCGCCCCCCGCGAAATCCACGCACCCGCCCGTGCGTCCGTCGGCGCCGCACCCGCGCCGCCGTCGTGCGCCCGGGCCGCAGACCCCCTGGACGCACGAGCGCCCCGTCCCGGCGTGAGCCGGGCGGGGCGCCCAGGTGTGGCAGGTGAGGGATTCGAACCCCCGTAGCGTGACGCGGCTGATTTACAGTCAGCTCCCTTTGGCCGCTCGGGCAACCTGCCGGTCGCTGCCCGTGCCTCGCGGCCCGGGTGCGGATGGAAGGATAGCAAGTCCGCGGGCAGTCCCGGACACCAAGGAGGACACCATGGCAGGCGACTCGTCGTTCGACGTCGTGAGCAAGGTCGACCGCCAGGAGGTCGACAACGCGCTCAACCAGTCCGTCAAGGAGATCGCGCAGCGCTACGACTTCAAGAACGTCGGCGCATCGATCGCGTGGAGCGGCGAGACCATCCTCATGATCGCCAACTCCGAGGAGCGCGTGAAGGCGGTCCTGGACGTCTTCCAGACCAAGCTCATCAAGCGGGGGATCTCGCTGAAGTCGATCGAGACCGGCGATCCCAAGCCCTCGGGCAAGGAGTACCGGATGGAGACGGTGGTCAAGGAGGGTCTGAGCACCGAGGACGCGAAGAAGATCGCCAAGATCATCCGCGAGGAGGGGCCCAAGGGCGTCAAGACGCAGATCACGGGCGACGAGCTGCGCGTCTCGGCCAAGGCCCGCGACGACCTCCAGTCGGTCATCGCCCTGCTCAAGTCCACCGAGCTCGACGTCGCGGTGCAGTTCGTCAACTACCGGTGAGGTACGCCTCTGAACTGCGGTGATGCTGGACGCGGTGGAGGCGCTCGTGGGTGCCGCGCCGCGGCACCTCACCACGGCCCGCCGGGCCAGCATCGGCAGCGCGAGCGCTGCCCAACTCGTCGAGATCGCACGGGCCCTCGGCATGGCCGGACAGCCACGAGCGCGCCTTCCACGGAGCGGGGAGCGTTGCCCTCGCTGGGCGACGCCTCGCTTCCCCACGTGGCCCGCGAGCCGCGTCGCGCGCGCCGGCGACGGACCTCGACCCGGCCGCGGGCGGAGGTGGCGCGACGGCCGCCCAACGGGCAGGTGTCCGCGGCGTCAGAGCGGCGGACGGCCCGCCATCGCCTCGAGGCGGGCGATGCGGTCCGCCATCGGCGGGTGGGTTGCGAAGAGCTTGGCCATCCCGGTGCCGCGGAACGGGTTGGCGATCATGAGGTGCGAGACGTCGACGAGGTCGCGGTTGGCCGGCAGCGGCGCCGCGGCCGTCCCGCGCTCGAGCTTGGCCAGCGCGGAGGCGAGGGCGAGCGGGTCCCCGGTCAGCCGGGCGCCGTCCTCGTCGGCGTCGAACTCCCGTGTGCGGCTGATCGCCAGCTGGATGACCGTGGCGGCCAGGGGAGCGAGGAAGACCATCGCGAGCATCGCCAACGGGTTGCCGCCGCGCTCCCGGTCGGCGCCCCCGCCGAAGAACATGAGGAACTGCGCCAGCGCGGTGATCATCCCGGCGAACGCCGCCGCGACGGACGAGGTGAGGATGTCGCGGTTGTAGACGTGCATGAGCTCGTGGCCCAGCACCCCGCGCAGCTCCCGCTCGTCGAGGATCCGCAGGATCCCCTCGGTGCAGCACACCGCGGCGTGGCGCGGGTCGCGGCCGGTGGCGAAGGCGTTGGGCGCCGCCGTCGGCGAGATGTAGAGCGCCGGCATCGGCTGGCGTGCCGCCGTGGAGAGCTCGCGCACGATCCGGTACATCTGCGGGGCGTCGAGCTCGCTGACCGGGTAGGCGTGCATCGCGCGGATGGCGATGGTGGCCGAGTTCCAGTAGCCGTAGGCCGTCCCGACGAGGCCGAGGCCCGCGAAGAGCCAGAGGTAGCGACCCCCACCCACCAACGAGCCGATGCCGAGCACGACGGCCCAGAGCACCCCGAAGAGCGCCGCCGTCTTGAGCCCGTTGTAGTGCCGTCGCCCCACCGGTGCCGCCTTCTCGTCGCCTGTGCCGTCCTGCCGGGACAACGCGCCGCCGCCGTGCGCGGTTCCCGTAGGCTGGGCGCCCCGCGTCCCACAGTGTGGTGGTCCGGCTCGCACCCCCTCGAACCCTCGGGAGACCCCATGCGCAGCACCCGTGTCCTCGCCCTCGCTGCCGTCGCCGCCCTGGCGCTCGGCGCGTGCGCCCCGGCGGACGACGCCGCGACCGAGACCGTCGACGGCGCCCTGCCCACGCTCACGGACGGGGTGCTGACCATCGGCACGTCGGACCCGGCGTACGAGCCGTGGATGGTCGACAACGACCCCACGAACGGCGAGGGCTTCGAGTCCGCCGTCGCGTACGCCGTCGCCGCGCAGCTCGGCTTCGACGCGGACGCCGTCGCGTGGGTGCCGGCGACGTTCGACCAGATCATCGCGCCCGGCGCCAAGTCCTTCGACGTCGCGATCAACCAGGTCTCGATCAGCGACGAGCGCCGCGAGAACCTCGACTTCTCGTCCTCGTACTACGACACCGCGCAGGCCGTCGTCACCCTCGAGGGCTCGGCGGCGGCGGACGCGACCTCGATCGCGGACCTCGCCGCGCTGAAGATCGGCGCGATGGTCGGCACGACGAGCGCGCAGGTCGCCACCGACGCCATCGCGCCCGCGACCGACGTGCAGCTCTTCAACGACAACGACCAGGTCAAGCAGGCGCTCACCGCCGGCCTCGTCGACGCCATCGTCGTCGACCTGCCGACGGCGCTCTACATCACCGCGGCGGAGCTCGACGGCGGCATCCTCGTCGGCCAGCTCCCGGCCGGCGACGCGCCAGACCAGTTCGGGCTGGTGCTCGACAAGGACAGCGCACTGACCGAGGCCGTCACGGCCGCCGTCGACGCCCTGCGCGCGGACGGCACGCTGGCTGAGCTCGAGGCGCAGTGGCTGACCGACACCGCCGGTGCCCCCGTCCTGAAGTGACCGCACCGCAGCCGGCCGGGGGGTCGGAGCAGAGGACCGGCTGGACGCCGTCGGCATCGGCGCTCGACCGCCTGGCCTACCGGCGCGGCCGGGCCAGGCGGTCCGCGGTCGTCGCCACGCTCAGCACGGTGGTCGTGACGACCCTCGCCGTCGTCGCCCTCACCTCCTCCCCCGGCTGGCCGCGGGTACGGCAGTCGTTCTTCGACCCCGAGGTCGCCCTGGCGTCGCTGCCCAAGGTCGCCGAGGGGCTGTGGCTCAACATCCGCGTGATGGCCGTGTCCGCCGTCGTCATCCTCGCGTTCGCCCTGGCCCTCGCGGTGGCCAAGACCCTGCGCGGGCCGGTCTTCTTCCCGGTCCGCGCCGCGGCGACGGCCTACGTCGACGTCTTCCGCGGGCTGCCGCTGCTGCTGGTGCTGCTCCTGGTGGGGTTCGGCCTGCCCGGCCTGCGCCTCACGGACCACGCGCCGTCCGCCGTGATGCTCGGCGGGCTGGCCCTGGTGCTGACGTACTCCGCCTACGTCGCGGAGGTGTTCCGCGCCGGCATCGAGTCGGTGCACCCGTCGCAGATCGCGGCGGCGCGATCGCTGGGGCTGTCCCAGGCCCAGACGCTGCGCACGGTGGTGCTGCCGCAGGCGGTGCGTCGGGTGGTCCCGCCCCTGCTCAACGACCTCGTGGCGCTGCAGAAGGACTCGGGGCTCATCTCCATCCTCGGCGCGATCGACGCCATCCGCGCGGCGCAGATCCAGACCGCCCAGTTCGCCAACTTCACCCCGTACGTCGTCGCCGGACTGCTGTTCGTCGCGCTGACCATCCCCCTGACCCGACTGACCGACGCGCTCGCCCGGCGCAGCGGCTGGGCCGGCGCCACGAGCGGCCTGGCCGGGGCGGGGGTGCTGCGATGACGGGCACCACCGCACCCGGGCGGGCCCTGCTCGAGGTCAGCGGCGTACGCAAGTCCTTCGGCGACCACCTGGTGCTCGACGGGATCGACCTCACGGTCGACTCGCACCGCTGCGTCGTGCTCGTCGGTGCGTCGGGCTCCGGGAAGTCCACCCTGCTGCGGGCGATCAACCTGCTCGAGGAGATCGACGACGGCGTCGTGCTGCTCGAGGGCGAGGACGTGACGGACCCCCGTCAGGACGCCGATGCGGTCCGGGCCCGGATGGGGATGGTCTTCCAGGCGTTCAACCTCTTCCCGCACATGCGCGTGCTCGACAACGTGACGCTCGCCTCGCGGCTGGTGCACCGCGTACCGCGCGCGCAGGCCGAGGAGCGCGCGATGGCGATGCTCGAGCGCGTGGGTCTGGCGACCAAGGCCAGGGCGTTCCCCGACGAGCTGTCCGGCGGCCAGCAGCAGCGGGTCGCCATCGCCCGGTCGCTGGTGAACTCCCCGCGGCTCATGCTCCTCGACGAGGTCACGAGCGCGCTGGACCCCGAGCTGGTCGGCGAGGTGCTCGACCTGCTGGGCGAGCTCAAGGCCGAGGGCATGACGATGCTCGTCGCGACGCACGAGATGGCGTTCGCCCGGCACGTGGCGGACGAGGTGTGCTTCTTGCACGAGGGGCGCGTGCACGAGCGCGGCACGCCGGCCCAGGTGCTCGGCGACCCCGTCGAGCGGCGCACGCGGGAGTTCCTGGGCCGGTTGGGCTGAGCGCCGGGCCGGGGCACCTGACCCGGAGGACGGTGAGATCGCGCGACCGCCGTCGTGCGGAGCGTTCAGGTCGCGCGATCGCCGGCGTGCGGAGCGTTC
>NZ_DAORSQ010000007.1:20840-24775 GCF_035443605.1 Actinotalea sp.
CGTGCGGAGCGTTCGGGTGCGACTCGCCGGCGTGTCGCGACCCGAACGCTCCGCACACGAACCCAACCCTCCGCGCACGACCCCAACCCTCCGCACACCGTGGGGGGGTGCGTCGGATCGCCCCGCTCGGGGACTCCCGGGGACGGCGCCGGTTCAGGCCCCGCCGCGCATGACGGCGAGCATCTCCTCGCGCGGGACGACCTTGACGCGCAGGCGGCCCTGGGGGGCGCCGAGGGACTGCTCGTGCGCGTCCAGCAGCTCCCAGCCGGACCACTCGACGTGCCCGACGGCGCGCTCCTCGAGGAACGCCGTCACGGCCGCCAGGTCGCGCTGCGGCGCCGGGACCAGCACGGGGACGTCCTCGACGAGGTGGCGGACGGTCTCGGTGGCGTCGGACTTCGTGTGCCCGATGAGCCCGACGGGGCCGCGCTTGATCCAACCGGTCGTGTAGACCCCCGGCAGCGGGGCGCCGTCGGGACCGTCGACGCGGCCCTCGTGGTTGGGGATGACGCCGGCCACGTCGTCGAACGGCAGCCCGGGCACCGGGGAGCCGAAGTAGCCCACGGCGCGGTAGACGGCCTCGACGGGCCAGTCGTGCGTCTGGCCGGTGCCCGCCACGGAGCCGTCGCCCACGAGCACGGTGCGCTCGGTGCGCAGGCCCGTCACGCGGTCCTCGCCGAGCACGGCCACCGGCTGGTGCAGGAAGTGCAGGTGGATCCGGCGGCTCGCGGTGAGCTCCTCGGGCTCGCGCAGCGTCCAGTCGGTCAGCGTCTTGACGACCTGCTTGGTCTGGTTGGACGAGTGGATCGCCGCCATCGAGCCCTTGTCGAACTCGAAGTCCTCCGGGTAGACGACGATGTCGACGTCCGGAACGTGCCCGAGCTCGCGCAGCTCGAGCGGGCTGAACTTCACCTGGGCGGGCCCGCGCCGGGCGAAGACGTGCACGTCCGTCACGGGGTTGGCGAGCAGCCCCTGGTGGACGTTCTCCGGGATCTCGGTGGGCAGCAGGTCCTGGGGATGCTTGGACAGGATCCGTGCGACGTCGAGCGCGACGTTGCCGGCACCGAGGACCGCCACGTGGCGGGCCTCGAGCGGCCAGGTGCGCGGCACGTCGGGATGGCCGTCGTACCAGGAGACGAAGTCGGCGGCACCGTAGGAGCCGGGCAGGTCGATCCCGGGGATCGGCAGGGCGGCGTCCCGGATGGCGCCGGTCGAGAAGATCACCGCGTCGTAGAACTGCCGCAGCTCGGCGAGCGTGACGTCGGTGCCGACGTCCACGTTGGCGAGCAGGCGGATGTCGCCCCGCTCGAGGATCTTGTGCAGCGCGACGATGATCTGCTTGATCCGCGGGTGGTCGGGTGCGACCCCGTAGCGGACCAGGCCGAAGGGAGCGGGCAGGCGCTCGAAGAGATCGATGCTGACGTCGACGCCGGCCTTCGACAGGATGTCGGCGGCGTAGATGCCGGCCGGGCCTGCTCCGACGATGGCGACGCGCACTGGGGTGCTCACGGCTGGGGGACACCTTCCGGACGAGGGGCACCCAGCTGTCCCGGCCCGTGCCGGCGCCAGGCGCAGGATGCTGGCACCCAGTGTAGGCGTGCAGGGCGTAGGTTCGCGGGGTGCCCGGTGACCCCTCCCCCGACGTCGTCGCGGCGCGCGAGCGGCGCACCGGCCTGACCCAGGGCGTGGTGGCCTACCTGTGGTGGGGCTTCATGCCCCTGTACTTCCCGCTGCTGGCCCCGACGGGACCGGTCGAGATCATCGCCCACCGGGTCTCCTGGTCCCTGCTGGTGTGCGTGGTGCTCCTCCAGGTCACGCGCGCCTGGGGCAGCGTCCGGGCCGTGCTGCGCTCGCGGCGCACGCTGGCCACGCTCGCCCTGGCAGCGGTGCTCGTCGCCACCAACTGGCTCGTCTTCGTCTTCGGGGTGCTGGCCGGGCACACGGTCGACGCCGCCCTGGGCTACTACATCAACCCGCTGGTCACCGTGGCACTGGCGGTCGTCGGCCTCGGCGAGCGGCTGCGACCGGCGCAGTGGGTCGCGCTCGGCACCGGGGCGACGGCCGTCGTGGTGCTCACGGTCGGGACCGGCCGGCTGCCATGGATCGCCCTGGTGCTCGCGGCCACCTTCGGCCTGTACGGGCTCATCAAGAACCGGGTGGGCCGCACCGTGCCCGCCGTCACCAGCCTCGCCGTCGAGACCGCTGCCCTCACGCCCGTCGCCGTGGGCTACCTCGTCTGGCTCGCGGCGACCGGGGCCGGCACCTTCAGCGCCCACGGGACGCCGCACGCACTGGCCCTCGCCTCCGCCGGGGTGGTGACCACCGTGCCGCTGCTGCTGTTCGGCGGGGCCGCGCGGCGCCTGCCGCTGAGCCTGGTGGGCATGCTCCAGTACCTCACCCCGACGATGCAGTTCGCGGTGGGCGTCCTGGTCTTCGGTGAGGACATGCCGGCCGCGCGCTGGTGGGGCTTCGCGCTGGTCTGGCTGGCGCTCGTGGTGCTCACCGCCGACGGCCTGCGGGCCGCACGGACGCCCAGGGTGCGCGGGCAGGGCGTCGGTGCGGCGGTCCCGCCGGGGGTCGGCGTGCCGGACGTCAGCCGGTGACGGTGAGCCAGTAGTCGCCGAACGCGACCGAGGCCCCCACGGGGACGCGGACCGTCTGCTCCGGGGCGCAGAGGATCTGCTGCCCGTCCGCGAGCGTGACGATGGTGCCGTTGGTCGAGTTGCGGTCGCGCAGCCACACGCCGTCGGCGTCGACCCCGATGGCGAGGTGCGTCTTCGACACCGAGCGGCCGCGGTCGACGACGGCGATGACCTGGACCGGCAGCTGCTCACCCGCCCGCGGCGAGGGGTTGCGACCCACCAGGGCCGTCCCGTCCAGGACGATGAGCCGGTTGTCCCACAGCAGCAGCGTCGCCCGGGGCCGCGCCGTCGAGCGCGACGGCGCGTAGGCGACCTTGGAGCGCGCCGACCGCAGCCGCGTGCGCTCCACCTCGTCGTCGAGCGGCTGCGACGCGGCAGTACCGACGCTCTCGTAGGCGCCCACGGGGACCACGCGCTCGGGCGCGCTGCCGGATGCCGTGCGGTCGGGGCCGGCCGAGGCCCGGGCGGGCCCGCGTGGGTCGGTGGACTCGGGCGGCAGGCCGGTGCGCGCGGGCGGGACGGCGGCGATGACGACAGGCTCCGTCGCACGCGTCCGTCGCTCGGCGGCAGCCCGCGGGACGTCGGGGACGAGCACCGGCTCACGGACCTCGGCGGGCTGGGCGAGCGGCACGACGTCCACCTGGCCGAGCGCGGGCCCGGCGTCGGGGGCGGGCTCGCCGTGCGGGACGGTGAGCCGGGCGGCGAGGGCGATCGGCGGGGCCAGCAGCCGGTCCACCCTGCGCCCGACGTCCTGCGCGGTGGTCCGCTGCGCGGTCGCCGGGTCCACGCCGACGCCGATGTCGAAGACGACGGTGCCCGCCGCCTTGTCGTGCCAGCCCTGCCGGCGTCCGCCGCGGTCGGTGAGGACGGAGACGAGCAGCGCCACGGGACCCACGACGGGGATCGCGAGGGCGAGCGCCACGACGAGCATGCGACGCCCGATGCGCCGCATCCCCACCGGTCGCCCCGTCCGGGCCGCGAGCGTGCGGACGCCCACCAGCCTGCTGCCCACGGTGAAGCCGCGGGTGCCCTGGTACCACCACTGGACGACGCCGAAGACGGCGAGGGTCACGAGGCCCAGCACCGTCAGCGGAGAGAGCCCGCCGGTCACCGATCCGTCCGCCGCGGCCGAGAGCTGTACGGCCGAGCCGGCGAGAACGAACCCTCCGCCGAGCACCAGCGCGGCCGCCGCGTCGACGACGGCGGCCAGCAGGCGCCTGCCGGGTGCGGCAGGGACGGCTCCGGGGGTGGACATCCGGGTACTTCACCTCACAGGGTCGGGGCGTGCGGGTC
>NZ_DAORSQ010000007.1:24875-37952 GCF_035443605.1 Actinotalea sp.
GGGTCGGGGCGTGCGGGTCCGTGCGTGCGGGTCGGGTGGCCCGGGCGGGCCGTGCGCCGGTGGGTCGTCGGCGGCAGCGGTCCACCCAGAGGTATCGGCACGTGCGCGCGTCGACCTGAGCCCAGGACGCCGCGGACCTCGCCGAGGCCCCCGGACATCCGATCACACCCGGTGGCGTCGGGGGCACCCCGGTGCGTCGCTCAGGCGCGGCGTGCCCGCCGGCGGGCACGCAGCGAGGCGGTCGACCAGCGTGCGCGCCAGCGCTGACGTCGCGGGAGCACGGTGCGCATCGCGGCGACCGCGACGTCCACCTGGGCCCAGTACGCCTCGACCTGCTCCGGCGTCGGCTCGCCGGGCCCGAACACCATCGCGTCCGCCCCGGCGGCGAGACCCGCGACCGGCCCGCCCACCGACCATGCCCGGCGGCCGCTGCCACGGCCCACCGGACCGATCGGCGGGGCGGGTTGACGGCCGCGCGTGCGCGACCGCGGCTCCACGGGCACGAAGGCCCCGGCGAGGTGCACGGCCGTCTCGCGCCGGGTGGCCCGCGGTGGCGGCGGACGACGCATGTCGCGCGCGTGGTCCAGCAGCTCCTCCCAGCCGCCCACCACCCGGGCGACGGTGGGCCCCTCGGTGCGCCGTCGTCGGCGGCGCCGACGCTTGGCTGCGGCGATGAGCAGCAGCGGCCCGCCGAGCAGCAGCACCGGGATGCTCGTCACGCCCAGCACGGTGAGCACCGTGCGCAGCGTCTCGCCGCGCAGCAGGTCCTCCTCGGTGTCCTCGGTCCGGGGCTGCTCCGTGTCGTCGTCCGGCGGGGTCACGGGCTCCTGCGGCGGCGGCGGGGGCTGGCGCACCTGCGGCTGGGGCTGGGACTGGTCCTGGGGAGTCTGGTCCGTGGGCGTCTTCGACTCGTCCGGCGTCGGGTGGAACGGCACCCAGCCGTACCCGGAGAAGCTGATCTCGACCCATGCCTCGACGTCGGCGCCGGTGAGGACCACCCGATCGGCACCGGCCTGCTCGTCGCTCGGGGTGAAGCCCAGCACCACCCGCGCCGGCAGACCCATTTCGCGGGCCATGAGCGCCATCGCCGAGGCGTACTGCTCGCTGTCGCCGACCATGGGCACGCTGGTGAGCAGGGTGGTGATGCGGTCCGCGCCGTGTCCCGACCGGGACGGGAAGTCGCCCGACGCGACGAGTCCGTGGCTGAACCAGCCCTCCTCGGACAGCCAGGACCTGAGCGAGGAGGCGATGAGGGCCGGCGACGTGGCCGAGGTGGCGATCTCCGCCGCGCGCTCCGTCACCGCCTGCGGCACTCCGCTCGGCTGGGGCAGCCGGACGGATCCCACGGCGGCCGGACCCAGCTCGTCCTCTGCCACCACCGGCGGGACCACGACCTCTGCCGTCCACGTGGCCCCGTCCGGCACCCCCTGGGTGAGCACGGCGGTGCCGGTCGCGTCGTTGTAGCGCAGGTCGTCTGCGAGGTCGACCGCGTCCGGGCCGACGAAGTCGAACCGCTCGGTCCAGCCCACGGTCGGCAGCCAGACGAACGGCAGGCTGTGCACCTCGATCTCGACCGTCGCCCGCTGCCCCTGGACGGTGGTCGCGATCGTCTCGCCCACGCGTCGGAACTGCCCAGAGCCCTCGGCGGCCTCGGCGCCGGCGACGTTCCAGACCACGCCGTCGAACGCGTCCATCGTCGCCAGGCGCACCTCGGCGCCCTCGGGCAGCCCGCTGACCGTCAGCAGCTCGGTGTCCCTCCACTCGCTGACGAACTTGCGGAACGCCGACAGCGGGCTGGGCTGGTCGCGCGGGTCGAACGGCGGCACGATCTCGTCGCGCAGCACGAAGCGCGGCCGCTGGTCGGCGAGCACCGGGCCCGCGACCGCTCCGCCGCCGGCGACCACGGCGGCCATGAGCGCCAGGGAGAACCCGCGGCGCAGGGCGAGGCCGCCGGCGCGCCAGGCGGCCCACGGGAGCAGGAGCACCGCGATCCCCACCCCGGCCGCCACGGGTGCGACGGTCTGCTTGGTGCCCAGCAGCACGGCGAGCGCGAGCACGGCGAGCGGCACGAGACCCGCCCAGGCACGGCGCCGCCTCGGCGTCACGCGCAGGGCGACGGAGATCGCGACGACGCTGCCGACGAGCGCGAGCAGGTAGGGCGCGGCGAGCAGGTTGCCGCTCTGGCCGAGCACCGGGTCGAGGGTCAGCACCTGCTTCCACACCGTCACGAGCCCCGTGAGCAGCACGGTGACGGTGCGCACCGTGGGCAGGCCGCCCACCGTGGTCGTCGGTGCGGCGAGCACTCCGCCGAGGGCGAGGTAGACGAGGAGCACGGCGGCCATGGTGACGACGCCGCTCCAGCGACGCCAGGCGCCGAGCGCCGCGACGGCCGTGCCGAGCAGCAGGCCGCCGAGCACGGGCGGGAGCGCCGCGCGCGTGCCGAACACGGGCAGCAGGGGCAGCAGGGCCAGGCCCAGCGCTCCGACGAGCGCGAACCCGTCGAGCACGACCGCGCGGCCCCGGCGCGACGCCTGCTGCCCCCCGGTCATGCGGCCACCACCCGGCGCAGCACGCGCGGCAGGTCGGGCAGCGACCCGACCTGGGCGACGGACAGGCCGCCGCGGGTGTTGACCTCGAGCGGTGCGCCCGTGCGGCAGCCGAGCACGAGCGTCCGCATGCCGGCCGGGACGCGCGCGACCGCGGCGCGCAGCGCGGTGCGGTCGGCGACCGAGCCGGTGACGAGGATCGCCGCCGAGGCCTCGCGGGCGTCCTGCGCGATCCAGGCCGCGAGGTCGGCCAGCCCGCGCCCGCCGGCGGTGACCTCGAGCTCTGCGACGTCGTCGAGCAACCGCGACGGCGCATCGGCGCGCAACGCGCCGTCGCCGGCCAGGACCGTCAGGTCCCGCTCGTCGCGCAACGCCTGGACGCCGAGGGAGGCCGCCGCCGAGACGGCGAGCTCGAACTCCTCCTCGTCGGCGTAGTCGGCCAGGCACGTCGAGAGCGCGACGACGGTGTGCGTGCGCCGGGTGTCCTCGAACTGGCGGACCATGAGCTCGCCGATCCGGGCGGTCGTCTTCCAGTGGATGTGGCGGCGGTCGTCCCCCGGGACGTAGTCGCGCAGCGCGTGGAAGGACATGTCGGAGTTCGACACCTCGCGCGTGGACTGGCCCTCCATGTCGCGCAGCACACCCGCCGCGGCCCCGGCGAGCGAGACGAGCGTCGGATGGACGTAGAGGCGGGTCGGCTCCGTCCACTGGACGCGGCGACGCACGAGGCCCAGCGGGTCGCCGCGCACGGAGCGCACCGGACCGACGACCACGACGGCGCGCCGCGTGGTCGGGATCGCGAAGACGTCCTCGTGCTCGGCCCCCGGGCCGAGCGACGGCAGCGCGAAGTCCGCGGACCCGCGGCCGACGGGCAGCTCGATCCGTGCGGGCAGCAGCCGGCGGCGCGAGGTGTTGCGCACCGCGAGCCGGCCGACGGCACGCTGGCCGACGGTCACCCGGTGGTCGGCGAGGTCGAGGTCGACCGCGTACGTCGAGCGTCCCGTCGAGAGCAGCACGGCGGCGACCAGGGCGCTCAGCGCCCCGACGCCCACCACGGCGAGCTCGACCCAGCCGAGCACCCCGCCCAGGCCGACGCCGACCGCGGCGACGACGAGCACGGCCCAGCCGACGCCCGAGACGGGTCGCAGCAGCCGGGTGACGGGGCGGAGCACGCGCGCCAGGGCTGCCCCGGCGGCCCGCAGGACGCGACGCATCAGACGCGTGCGGCCGGGGGCTCGGTCTCGGCGAGGATGCGCCGGACCACCTGACGCTGGGTCACGCCCGCGAACTCCGCCTCGGTCTCCAGGATGAGGCGGTGGGAGAGCACGGACTCCGCCAGCAGCTTGATGTCGTCGGGGATGACGTACGTGCGGCCCTGGGACGCCGCCCAGACCTTGGCGCACCGGACCAGCGCGATGGCCCCGCGCACGGATGCGCCGAGCATCGTCTGGGCGTCCGCCCGGGTGGCCTCGGTGAGGCGCGCGACGTAGTCCAGGACGGCGGCGTCGGTGTGCACCGTCGCGGCGAGCTCCGCCATCTCGCCGACCGCCTGCGTGGTGATCTTCGGGCCGAGCCGGCTGGTGCGGTCCCGCTCGGCCGAGCCCGCGAGGATCTCGACGGTCGAGGCCCGGTCGGGGTAGCCGAGCGAGGTCTTCATGAGGAACCGGTCGAGCTGGGCCTCGGGCAGCCGGTAGGTGCCCGCCTGCTCGATGGGGTTCTGGGTCGCGATGACCATGAAGGGCCGGCCGACGGAGTGCGAGACGCGGTCGACGGTGACCCGGGACTCCTCCATCACCTCGAGCAGCGCAGACTGGGTCTTCGGGGAGGCACGGTTGATCTCGTCCGCGAGCACGACCGACGCGAACACCGGACCCTGGTGGAACACGAACTGGCGGGTGTTCTGGTCGTAGATCGTCACGCCGGTGACGTCGGAGGGCAGCAGGTCCGGCGTGAACTGGATCCGGCTGTGCGAGCCCTGGACGGTCGCGGCGAGCGCCTTGGCCAGCGAGGTCTTGCCCGTGCCGGGGGCGTCCTCGAGCAGCAGGTGCCCCTCGGCCAGCATGCAGGTCAGCGCGAGGCGCACCACCTGGTCCTTGCCGAGCACCGCCTCGCCGACGTTGGCGACCAGGGTGTCGAACGTCTCGGCGAACCAGGCGCTCTGGTCGGGCGTCATCATCGCTGGCCTCTTCCTGTCGTGGCGTGCTCTGGTGGGGTCGGCACCGCAGCGCCATTCGGAGTAGGACCTTGGTCCTGGTTCGGGTGATCAGCCACCGGGACCGCCCGGCACGACGACGTCCGCCAGGACCGTCTCCAGGCCCTGGCCGACGTCGTTCCGCGCCCGGACCGTGATGGTCAGGGTCTCGCCGCCGGTCGCCACCACGTCGATCGTCCGTTCGATCTGCACGACGTCGACCCGCGTGCCCCGGTCCCCGCGCACCTGCACCTCGTAGCGGGTCACCGGCCGGCCACCGTCGAGCGGGGCCGACCAGGCGAACCGGACCGTCGGCGCGGCGGCGAGGTCGGGCTCCGAGAACACCACGACGTCCGGCACCGTCGTCGGCGTGACGCCGACCGTCACCGCCGGGCTCCACTCGTCCTGGCTGCTGTGCGCCTGGACGCGCACCTGGTAGGCCGTGCCGCCGACCAGGCCGCCGAGGACGGCGGAGGTCGCGGTGGTCTCGGTCGTCGCCCCGCCGACCACCTCGACGCGGTACCCGACGATGGTGATGCCCTCGCCGCCGGCGTCCGCGGGCGGCGACCAGGTGAGCTCGACGGCGCCGGCGCCCCAGGCCGTGCCGGGAGCCGCGAGGTCCCGTGCCGTCAGCGCACGGACCACGCTGGGCGTGGCCCACACCCGCCCGGTCTGGTCGGCCGACGGTCCGGTGCCCAGCGTGTTCGTCGCCCGCACGGAGATCGCGTACTCGCGCCCCAGCACGGCGGGGAAGGAGTAGCTCCGCGCGGCGCCGCCGCCGGGGACCTCGGTCCAGGCGCCGTCGACGCTCACGTCGTAGGTCGTGACGGGGTCGCCGCCGTCGGAGGCCGGGGCGTCCCAGGTCACGGTGATCATGGGGTCGCCGAGGACCGACCCCACGGACGCTGCGACGGCCCGGGGCGCGTCCGGCTCCCGCGCGGGGACGACCGGGACGGACTGCCCGCTCCAGGCGCCCGGGTCGGGTGCGTTGTTGATCGCCCGGACCCGCACCCGGTAGGCCGTCCCGTTCTCCAGGCCGGTGAGGACCAGCGACGTGCTCGACGTGCTGAAGGTGGCGCCACCCGAGGCCGCCGGGCTCACCTCGACCTGGTACTCCCGGATCGGGGACCCGGTGTTCTCCGGCGCCGACCACGTGACGGTGACCCGCGCGTCACCGCGGACGACCGACGGCGTCGCCGGGGCCTGCGGTGCTGCGTCCGGGCGCGCGGGCGCGGAGCTGGGGCTCGCGTCCGACCAGTCGACGGCGTTCTGCGCCGCGACGGTGAACGTGTACTCGGTGTCGTTGGTCAGCCCGTCGATGGTGCACGTGGTCGCGGCGCAGGCGCGCACGTCACCACCCGGCTGGACCGTGACCCGGTAGCCGGTGATCGGCTCGCCGTTGTTGGCCGGCGCCTCCCAGGCCAGCACCACGGCCTGGTCGCCCACCTCGACGACGCGCGGGCTCGTGGGTGTGCTCGGGCGTCCGCGCACCGTCGTGACGATCCGGCCCTCGACCACCCGATCGGGGTCGGTGGTGGCGTCGCGCACCTGGAAGCGCGTGACCATCTGTCCCACGAAGCCCGGGGCCGGCCTGATCGTCACCACGCCGGGCGACACGGACGCGGTCCCGGCGAGGGGCGTCTCGACGGTCGCGTCGATCACCGTCAGCGGCACGTCGGGGAACGGGTTGAAGGCCCCGTCGAGCACGGTGACGCTCCGCGACTGGCCCTCGACGCCGAGGATCTGCTGGTCGAGGACCCGGGCCAGCGGCCTCGAGCTCGCGACCACCCGCAGGTCCACCACGACGGGGAGCCGGCCGGCGACGCCGTAGCCGATCTCGAGGCCCACGCCTCCGACGGTGCCGCGGCGCACGGCGCTGCCGGCCGAGACCGTGAGGACCGAGCCGTCGAGCGTGACGGCGAACTCGGCCGTCGGGTCGCTGGTGAGCCGGTACGTGAACTCGGCGTCGTCCTGGGTGCCGGACGAGCCCGGACCCGACGTGAACCGGGCGAGGTCGACCTGCGTGCTCTCCCCCGGACCGACGTCGAGCACCGAGGGGGTGAACGTCGGCGGGTAGTCCTCGACCGCGAGCACGGTGATGGGCAGCGTGAGCACCCGGGTGCGCGCCGTCACGTCGCCGGACGGGCCGTCGACGACCTCGAAGGAGATCGACGCCGGGCCGGCGTAGGCCCGCTGCGCCGTGTAGACGAGGGTGCGCGCGTCGCGGACCGGGCTCGTCCCGTCGGACCTCGTCGCGGTGACGGATGCGGCGTCGATGATCTGCGCCGTCCGCCCGGGGGCGACCTGGACGTACTCCGCCAGCGGGATCGTCAGCTGCGCCCCGGCGACCACGCGCAGCGCCGGCGCACCGGGCCGCAGGATCGGCGGGAAGTCGCCGAGGGCCGGCACGGTGATGAAGGCGTAGGCGCGCTGCCCCTCGGCGCCCGGTGCCGTGTTGGTCAGCGCGTACGGCAGGGTGCGCGGGGTGCTCGTCAGGGTGATGAGCACGGTCCCGCTCGGCGTCACCGTCGCGACGTCTGCGGACGCGCTGTGCACCGAGACCTCGAGGTCGCTGATCGGCCCGCTCGGGTTGGCCGCGACGCCGAGGACGTCCACCTCGACGGTGGACCGGTTGATCGTGTCGCTCGCGGGCACCACGACGTCTCGGGCGATCGGTGGCTCGTAGGGCGCGTCGTCGGACACCGTGACGGTGAGCACCGCTGCACCCTGACCGCCACGGTCGTTGCGTGCCGTGTAGCCGATCTGCAGCACACCGGGGCTGTCGGGGGTCCGCACGACGACCCGACGACCCTCGACGACCGCCTCCGCACCGTCGCTCAGCAGGAGCCCTGGGTCGAGCTGGAGGTCGCCGCCGCCCGTGTCGACGTCGTTGGCCAGCACCCGGACCTCCACCGTCCGGCCAGGGCGCACCAGCACGTCGTCGTTGCGCGCGATGACGTCGGTCGCCGTGGTCGGCCGTGGTGCGATCCCGACCCGCACGGTCGCGACCGCCCGCTGCCCCACCCAGTCCTCCACCGCATAGGTGAAGGTGTCCGTGCCGAACTCGCCCGGCAGCGCCTCGTAGTCGATCCAGTCCGCCCCGACCTCGACGACGCGGCCCTTGAGCGGGGCCTCGTCCTGGCCCAGCAGCAGGACGCCGTCTCCGTCGGCGTCGATCCCCGTGAGCGGCACGCGGATGCGCACGATCTCCCCGGCGAACACCCGCGCGTTCACCGCGACCGGCCGCGGCGGGGACTTCGTGGCGGCGTCCGAGGCGTGCACGCTGATCCGCACCACGCCGGCGGTCGCGTTCGCGGCGGAGTCCTGCACCACGAACCTCGCGGTGACCTCCATCGGGGTCGCCGGCGCCTGGAACCGGAGCACGTCGCCCGAGACGAACATGAACCCCTCACCCACGCCCGGGGCCAGCTCGAGCGTGGGCAGCAGGTCGATGTCGTCACCGTCGGGGTCGCTCGCACCCTCGAGCACGGGGATCGTCACCGTGCCGCCCGTGCGCACCGTGACGTCGACGTCGGCCACCACGGGTGCCTGCTGCGTGGCCGGCGCCGGCACCGGGATGACGTGGATCTCGCCGACAACGCTCGAGGAACCGTTGGACATCGTGTAGTGGACGGTCACGGGTGCCGTCAGCACCCTCAGCGAGCTGATCCGCAGCAGCTCCCGCTCCAGGGGCGCGAGCTGGAGCCCCGTCGACTCGGCTGCCTCCACCGACTGCAGCACGAGCACGTTGCCGGCGGGGTTGACGTCGTTGGCCAGCGGGGCGATGGTCACCTCGCCGCCGGGCGGCAGCAGGGCGATGTCCATCACCGCGATGGGCGCAGGGGTCGTCTCGGGCCGCTCGCGCACGTCGATCCGCGCGATCCCGGTCGACTGGACCGGCGCGGCCGTGACGATGAAGGAGACGTAGTAGGTGCCGGGTGTCGCGGACGTGAAGCTGAACGTCCCCGCCGTGAGGTCCGTGACGATCGTCGCGCCGAGGACCTCGTCCACCCCGGCCAGCCGCACCGGCTCGCTGGACGTCGAGCGCACGCTCTCGAGCGGTCGCACGACGACGGGCTGGTCGACGAAGGTGACCGCGTGCACCGGGTCGATGTGCGGCGGCACGGAACCCACGGGACGGACGTCGACGAACAACGTGCCCTCGACGGTCGCCGTGCCGTCCGAGACGAGCACCCGGACCGTCTGACGGCCCAGCGTGCCGCTGTTCGACTGGAAGAGGACCACCCCGTCCTGCCGCGAGCGCACCGAGTCGCCCCCGTCGACCGTGGCCTCCGCGAGCAGCAGGAGGTCCCCGTCCGGGTCGGCGAAGTCCGGCAGCACGTCGTAGCTGACGGAGGCGCCCTGCTCGACGGTCGCGGCGCCGAGCCGCAGCTGCACGGGCGCGGCGTTGACGCCGGCCTCGTGCACGCTGAGCACCACGGTGGCCGTCGACGGGGGCGTGTCGCCACGGCCGTCGGTGATCGTGTAGGAGATCGAGACCGTCCCGGTGGCGCCCGGGGCCGCCGTCAGCTGGAGCGCCCGCCCGCCGTAGACCGCGTCGAGCCTGCCGAACTCCACGGGCACCGGGTCGAACTCGGAGATCGCGAGGATGCCGCAGTCCGAGGACGAGTCGTTGTCGAGGACCGGCAGGATCGTGGAGCGGCCCGCGCGCACACCCAGCTCGTCGTCGACGGCGACCGGCTTCGCCGACTGCGCGGTGCACTCGGCCTGGAGGTCCTGCGTCGTCTGCTGGTCCTCGGTGTCCTGGTCGTCCTGGTCGGTCGGGTCCTCCGGGTCGACGTCCTGCCAGCTGGGCTCCCGCAGCTCCGGGTCCTCGCTCGGCACCCAGAGCCCGTCGCTGCCGGTGTCGTTGAGCACCACGACGGCCCGGTTGACCCGGAAGACCAGCGAGGCGGTCGCCGTCATCGCCTCGAGGTCGCTGACCTCGGGCGCGTCCCCGTCGCACAGCTGCAGATAGCTGCCGACGGCCGAGGCCCAGGCGCCGTGCACGCACGAGCCGACACGGACGGGCGCGGCCGGGTTCCCCGTGCCGCCGGTCAGGCGCTCGCGGACGGTGGTGCCGCCCATGGACACCTCGAGCAGCGACGTCCGGGTGGCGACGAGCACGACGGGTGCGGCGGCGCCGGGCTGCTGGAGCGTCAACCCGTCGCCGTAGGCGGCCAGGTCCACCTCGCCCGACGGCGTGTGGACGGTGGTGCCCACGAGCGCCACCAGCGCATCGCCGACCGCCGTGACCTGGTCGAGGTCGCCCGTGAGCGCACCGGCGAGCGCCCCGTCGTCCTCGACGCTCACGCCGTCGTCCGTGACGCGCGCACGCACCAGGCCGCCATCGGCCGCGGCACCGAGCACCGTGCCGTCCGGCGCGACCACCACCCGACCGCCGGGGCCGAGCTCCAGGTCCGCCGGGTCCGTCGCCGTGCTCAGCGTGCCCACCATCGCCATGGTGCGGGCCCAGGCCTCGCCGGTGGCGGAGTCACCGACCGCGACGGTCTCCCCTGCCAGCGACACGTCGGCGTCTGGGGGGACCTCGATCGGGTTCGACAGCGCGACGGCAGCCGGGTCCACCACCGCGATGGCGCCGGGGCTGGTCACGACCACGTCGCCACGGTCCTGCAGCACGTCGAAGCTCGACGTGGGCGACGCCACCGCGGAGTTGAGGTCGTCGACCGTGGCGTTGTAGCGCCCGACGAGCTGGCGGGACGCGTTCGTCACCCACACGGCACCGTCGTTGAGGTCGACCTGGGCCACGGGCGCACCGGGGTACAGCACGGCCAGCGTGGCGATGACGGCGGGCACGACGACGGTGCCGACGGTGGCGGTCCACCGCCGGCGGGCCGAGGCGGCACGGCGTGTCACGGAGCGGACGGCCTGGCTCATGGCGTCACGCACCCGAGGGCCGGCTCCGCGGAGAACCGGCCGTCCGAGCGGACGAGCGACACCTCGATGCAGACCTCCGTACCGAGGGCACCGGCCGTGAGGCTGACCGTCGGGACGTCGACGGGCACCAGCTGCGGCTCGCCGGTGAGGACCGCACGCCCCCAGAGGTAGCGGTCGCCGTCCTGCGGGTCGGGGTTGGTCCAGCGGAACACGACCGAGCCGTCTGCCGCGACGGTGCCGACGAGGTCGACGGGCGTCGGGACGGCCCGCAGGCCGGGGACGGAGGACGACGCGCTGGGCGTGGGCACGGTGGGCTGGAGGTCGAGCCCTGCGGGGCGGAAGGCCAGGACCGCGGCCAGGACGACGGCCGCGACGACGACGGCCCCGGCCGCGACCCCGAGGATCGCGCGGCCCACCCCGCGACGCGCGGGGGGCCCCGAGGCCGAGGCCGGGTCGGCCAGCTCGGCCGTCGCCCGACGCCAGTCCGCGGGGATGTCCTCGAGCTCGGAGCCCGGCAGCACGACGGCGGGGGCCGTGCCCGACGGTGCGACGGGGACCACCGGCGGTGCAAGGAGGTCCGGGTCGGTGCTCCCCGGGACGCCGACCGGGCCCTGGCCGTCTGCGGGCTCCGGGTCGGGGGTGCCGTCCGGCCCGGCCGCGGACGCGGCGGCTGCCTCGTCGGGGTGCACCGTGCGCACGGGCCGCAGCCGGGTGGCCTGGCCCGCCTCGCCGAGCTCCGTGACGCGGCCGGGCGCGGGCCGCGGGTCGGCGTCCTCTGGCAGGTCGAGCGGAGTCAGCGGGAGCATGAGCTCCGCCTCGACCTGCTGCAGCGCCCGCGCGAAGGCGAGGGCCGAGTGGTGCCGCTGGGCCGGCGACTTCTCCATCGCCCGCGCCAGGACGGCCTGCAGCGAGTCCGGCACGTCGCCGCGACCCGTGGGGCCGAGCGGGGTGCGCTCGATCCGCCCGATGAGGTCGGCAGCCGTGTTCGAGCCGTCCGGCACCTCGAACGGCGAGCGCCGCGCCAGCAGGGAGTACACCGTGGCCGCCAGCGAGTACACGTCGGCCCGGACGTCGCCGACCGGCTCCTCGGCGAGCATCTCCGGCGGGGACCACGGGATCGACATGCCGATGCTCGTCCCCGCGAGGCCCGTGGTCGCGGCGATGCCGAAGTCGGCCAGCGCGGGCCAGCCGAAGTCCGTGATGAGCACGTTGGCCGGCTTGATGTCCCGGTGCAGGATGCCCGCGCGGTGGGCCGTCTCGACGGCGCCGGCCAGCCGGACGCCGATCCGCAGCACCTCGGCGACCCCCATCCGCTCGGCACGGTAGCGCTGGCCCAGCCCGGGGCGCGAGCAGTACTCCATGACGAGGTAGGGACGGCCGTCGGGGGCCACGTCGGCCTGGAGCACGGTGACGATCGACGGGTGGTGGGACAGCGTGGCCATGAGGTCCGCCTCGGTCCGGAATCGCTCCCGGGCCTCGTCGTCCAGCGAGCTCGCGAGCAGCACCTTGACGGCCACCGGCCGTCGAGGCATCAGCTGGCGGTAGAGGAAGACGTCGGCGAAGCCGCCCATCCCCAGCAGCCGGGTGTACTCGTACCCGGCGATGGTGGGCGGCGTCGACGCCTCACGTCGTGAGCTCACCCACCCGCCTCCACGATGAAGGTCACGCCCTCGCCGATGTCGACGACGACCCCGGCCTCGACGACGGTGGGCTCACCCGGGTGCAGGCGCTGGGGCCCGGCGCCCTGACGCAGCAGCAGCACACCGTTGGTGGAGCGCAGGTCGGTGACGATGACGTCCTCGCCGTCCATCCGGACCTCCGCGTGGGTGCGCGAGATGTCCTGGTTGGGGCTGGCGACGGTGAGCAGCCGGGGGATGTCGTTGTTCTGCACGCGGGTGACCTGGGGCGCCCGGCCGATGAGCACCGGCCGGTTGAGCGCGACGGTCAGCCCAGAGGACATGAGCAGCTTCGCCGGCGGCGGCGTGCGCGGCGTCGGCACCGCGAGGGCCGGCACGGCGTCCCCGGCCCACGCGGGCAGCTGGCGGCGCAGCGCGACGACGTCGGAGCTGAGCACGGTGAGGCCGTCGTGGTCCTCCGTGGCCCGCGGGGCGCCGTCCGACGAGCCCTGGGCGCCCGGGTCACCGACGGCCCCCGCTCCGACCGTGACGGGCACGGGCGCGGGTGCCGGTGCGGGCGAGGGTGCGGGTGCCGGGACCGGCTCGGGCTCCGCGACGGGTGCGGCCTCGACGTACCCGCGCTCCGGCCGGACCGGACGCGCGACGGCGGAGACCGGCTCCCAGACCGGGCGGCTGGGCGGGACGGGCAGCAGCGGGGCATCCTCGTCCGGGGCGTGCGGCTCGGCGGCCTCGTCCCGCACGAGGTGGACCCGCTGGGCGACGACCGGCGTGGCGGCGGGCGGCGTGGGGGCCGGCGGCGTGGCGG
>NZ_DAORSQ010000007.1:38052-47205 GCF_035443605.1 Actinotalea sp.
GCGACCGCGACCGAGCGCAGGTCGACGAGCACGTCGCTGACGCGCACGACGGCGGCCAGCACGGGCAGCGCGTCGCGGTACCCCGCAGCGCCGGCGTCCGGGGCCTCCGCCGAGGGACCGGTCCGCACGGCGACCGACCGTGCGTCGGCCAGCACCTCCTCGACCCAGGTCGACATGTGCGCGCCGCTGAGCACCCGGGGGCCCGCGGTCGTGACGACCTCGACCCGCACCTGCCCGCGGACGATCGCGTGCACCTCGCCGCCGGCGAGGCTCACGAGGGCGAAGGGCGGCACGTGGGTGAACCCGGTGCGCAGCAGCACCTGCAGGTGGTCGGTCAGGCTCGCGCCCTCACGGATGGCCGTCCACAGCTCTGCGACGACGGCCGGGGCGGTCTCGGGCGGCAGCACGGCCAGGGTGCCGTCGGTGACGACGGCGATCCACTCACCGGGCACGTATGCGGGGACGATCATCGGTCCACCTCCGGGACTCGACTGCGGCTGGGACGCGGGAGGGTGGCCCCGAAGTCATCCCATGACTCTCCGGTCGCCGGGCCACCGGGCGTCGGGACGGGCTGGGTGCGCCGCTCGGTGGTCGGCGGGGTCTCGGGGTGCTCCTCGGCGAGCACGATCCGCCGGCGCGAGCCCTGCGCCGTGGTCTCCATGTCGATCCCGGAGCCGACCGCCGCGACGTCCACCACCACGACGGTGATGTTGTCGGGGCCGCCGGCCGCGACGGCCAGCCCGACGAGCTCTGTCGCGGCGTCCTGCGGGTGGGCCGCGCTGCGCAGCACGCGCGCGACGGTCGCGTCGTCCAGGACGACGGTGAGGCCGTCCGTGCACACGAGGACCCGGTCGGCCGGGCCGACGGGCAGCAGCCAGTAGTCGGGCTCCGGCTCGGCCGTGGTCCCGATCGCGCGCGTGATGATGTGCCGGTCCGGGTGCCCCGCGACCTCGAGCGCGCCGATGAGACCGTGGTCCAGCAGCTCCTGGACCACGGAGTGGTCGACGCTGATCTGGCGCAGCTCGCCCGCCGCGAGGCGGTACACGCGCGAGTCGCCGATGTTGAAGACGAGCCAGTACGCCCCGCCGTCGTGCGTCGCGAGCGCGACCCCCGCGACCGTCGTCCCGGCGGTGCGACCGTCGGCGACGGTCTCGCGCAGCCGTCGCGCGGTGCGGTGGACCGCGCCGTGGATGTCGTCGGGGACCACGGCTGCGAGGCCGGCGAGCTGGGAGAACTCCTCGACGGCGATGCGGCTCGCGACGTCACCCGCGGCGTGCCCACCCATCCCGTCCGCGACGAGGAACACCGGCGGGTAGGCGAGCAGGGAGTCCTCGTTGTACCGGCGCACGCCTCGGTCGGTCGCCGATCCCCAGGCAGTTCGCACCGCTCATCCCCCCCTTCCCGGTCAGTGTCGGGCGCGCTCTCCTCGCGCGCCCCGCACTGGGGCATCGGCGTGTTCGCGCCGCAACATGAGCCCAAACGGGTGAAAGTTCAGGACGCCCGGTCGACCACCGAGTCGGCGAACAGGACGAGCGAGTCCTTCACAGGGCCAGGGGGCAGCGTACCCAGGGCGTCGACAGCGGCGCGCGCCCAGGCCACGGCGCGTCGGCGGGTCTCGTCGACGACGGCGTGCTCGCGCAGGCCGGCGACGGCGTCGGCGAGGGCCTCGTCGGAGGTCAGGTCCCCGTCCAGCCGGGCCACGAGCGCCCGGTCGGCGTCGGTGCCCTGGGGCCCGGCGGCGAGCCTGCGCAGCAGCAGGGCCGGCATGGTCGGCACCTTCTCGCGCAGGTCCGTGCCGGGGGTCTTGCCCGTCTGGGCGCCGGCGGAGGTGAGGTCGATGACGTCGTCCGCGAGCTGGAAGGCCACCCCGACCTTCTCGCCGTAGTCGACGAGGGTGGTGACCACGTCCGCCGGGCAGCCGGAGAACATCGCGCCGTAGCGGGCCGAGGTCGCGATGAGCGAGCCCGTCTTGTCGGCGAGCACCTGGAGGTAGTGCTCGACGGGGTCGGCCCCCGGGCCGGGGCCCACCGTCTCGTGCAGCTGGCCGAGGCACAGCCGCTCGAACGTGGCCGCCTGGATCCGCACGGCGTCCGGACCCAGGCCCGCCACGATGGACGACGCCCTGGCGAACAGCAGGTCCCCCGTGAGGATCGCGACGTGGTTGCCCCACACCTCGTGGGCCGCCGGCGCCCCGCGCCGCACGGGCGCGGAGTCCATGACGTCGTCGTGGTAGAGCGTCGCGAGGTGGGTCAGCTCGACCACGACGGCGGCGTCGAGCACCTCGGGCCGGCTGCCCTCGCCGAGCTGGGCCGCGAGCAGCGTGAGCATCGGCCGCAGGCGCTTGCCCCCCGCGTTGACGAGGTGCCGCGACGTCGTGTCGGCGAGCCGGTCGGCATGCGTCACCGCGTCCCGCAGTCGCTCCTCGACCAGCGCGAGCCGGGCCGTGAGGAGGTCTGCGAGCGCCGGGTCTGCCAGCGGGAGGGCGGTCACGGCAGGAAGACCGCCGCGTCGGCGAGCATCGTCAGCACCGGGGACGGCAGGATGCCGAGCAGCACCGTGCCGACCACGGCCGCACCGATGGCCACCGTGGTGAGCCCCTCGGACCGGACGGCGATGGTCCGCTCGCCCGCGGTGCCGACCGGGTCGGTGAAG
Organism: Actinotalea sp.; assembly: GCF_035443605.1. Lineage (NCBI taxonomy): Bacteria > Bacillati > Actinomycetota > Actinomycetes > Micrococcales > Cellulomonadaceae > Actinotalea > Actinotalea sp. The sequence continues at coordinate 40,705 of NZ_DAORSQ010000007.1, forward strand.
AACATCAGGACGATGAGCCGGACGTAGAAGAAGACCGCCGCCGCCGAGGCGAGCACGCCGACGACCGCCAACCAGCCCACGCCGCCGTCCACCGCGGCGGAGAACACCGCGAACTTGCCGATGAACCCCGCGGTCAGCGGGATGCCGGCGAAGGACAGCAGGAAGAGCGTGAAGGCACCGGCGAGGACCGGGTGGCGCCTGCCGAGGCCCGTCCACTGCGTGATCCCGTTCGCCTCGCCGACCACGGCGCCGCCGGGACCCTCGATGGACTCGCGGACCAGGGAGACCACGGCGAACGCGCCGATCGTCGTCAGGCCGTACGCGATGAGGTAGAAGAGCACGCCCGAGATCCCCGACCGGGTCAGCGCCACCACGCCGACGAGCACGAACCCGGCGTGCGCGATCGAGGAGTACGCGAGCAGTCGCTTGACGTCCGTCTGGACGATGGCCACGACGGTGCCGACGAGCATGGTGAGCACCGCCACGCCCCACAGCAGCGGCATGATGTCCCAGGCCAGCGGGGGCAGCAGCACGTAGGTGAACCGCAGCAGCGCGCCGAAGGCGGCGATCTTGGTGCACGCGGCCATGAAGCCCGTGATGGGGGTGGGGGCGCCCTGGTACACGTCGGGCGTCCAGGAGTGGAACGGCACCGCGCCGACCTTGAAGAGCAGACCGACCGCCACCAGCACCACACCGCCGAGCAGCAGCGGGTCCAGCCCGACGACGCCGGCCGTGGCGAGCGCGATCTCCGAGAGCCGGATCGACCCGGCGAAGCCGTAGAGCAGGGCGATCCCGAAGAGCAGGAACGCCGAGGCGAACGCGCCGAGCAGGAAGTACTTGAGCGAGGCCTCCTGGCTGAAGAGGCGACGACGGCGCGCCATCCCGGACAGCAGGTACAGCGGCAGCGAGAAGACCTCGAGCGCGACGAAGAGCGTCAGCAGGTCCCCGGCGGCGGGGAAGACCATCATGCCGCCGAGCGCGAGCAGCACCAGCGGGTACACCTCGGTCTGCTGCAGGCCGCGCGTGGTGGCGAGCGTCTCGTAGTCCGAGCCCGGCACCGCGGCGACGGACGGCGCGAACGCGTCCTCGCCGGCGTCCGTGCGGTCGGCCACGACGAGCAGGCTGAGGAGGCCGAGCACGGCCAGGGCGCCCTGGAGCAGCAGCGCCGGCGCGTCGATGATCATCGAGCCACCGAGCACGACGGTGCCACCGGACGCCGCGACGTCGGACCACAGGGCAGCGACGGCGACGACGGCGCCGGCGGTGGCCGCCAGCGCGAGGCCCAGCTGGACGGCCCGGCGCGAGGCGGCCGGGACGAAGGCCTCGACGAGCACCCCGAGCACGCCGGCCCCGAGCACGATGGCCACCGGTGCCAGGTACGCCCAGTCGATCGTGGGCGCCACGAAGGCCGCGGTCACAGGTCGCTCCCGTCCTCGGAGGTGCTGGTGAGCAGCGGGGCCACGTCGGGCACCCCGATCACCTGCAGGGTCTGGTCGGCGGGCTCGCGGACCAGGTCGAGAGCCGGCGCCGGGTAGAAGCCGAGCAGCAGCATGGCGGCGATGAGCGGTCCGACCACCCAGCGCTCGCGGGCCGTGAGGTCCGGGGTGCTCGCGAGCTCGTCGCGCACCGGGCCGGTGAACACCCGCTGGTAGGTGAGCAGCACGTAGAGCGCTGCGAGCACCACCCCGAGGGTCGCGACCACGGCGGCGGGCCGGTTCGCCCCGAAGGTGCCCACGAGCACGAGGAACTCGCTGACGAAGGTCGACAGGCCGGGCAGCGACAGCGCGGACAGGCCGGCGACGAGGAAGGTCCCGGCGAGCACCGGCACCACCTTCTGCAGGCCGCCGAAGTCGGCGATCCGGGCCGAGCCCCGGCGGGCCACGAGGAACCCGGCGACGAGGAAGAGCATGCCCGTCGAGAGCCCGTGGTTGACCATGTACAGCGAGGAGCCCTGGAGGCTCACCGAGGTGAAGGCGAAGATGCCCAGCACGATGAACCCGAAGTGGCTCACCGACGTGTAGGCGATCAGGCGCATGAGGTCCTCCTGGCCGATCGCCAGCAGCGCGCCGTAGAGGATCGAGATGACGGCCAGCACGATGATCGCCGGCGCAGCCCACTGCGACGCCTGGGGGAACAGCGGCAGGCACAGGGTGAGCATTCCGAAGGTGCCGACCTTGTCGAGCACGCCGACGAGGAGGACCGAGGTGCCGGCCGGGGCCTGCTCTGCGGCGTCCGGCAGCCACGTGTGCACGGGCCACATCGGGGCCTTGATCGCGAAGGCGAGGAAGAACGCCAGGAACAGCAGCCGCTCGGTGGTGACCGGCAGCTCCAGCCCGACGAGGTTCTCGGTGAGGAAGCCCTGCGGTCCGCGCGGGCCGTGCAGGTAGAGCGCGATGACCCCGACGAGCATGACCAGGCCGCCGGCGAGGGAGAAGAGCAGGAACTTCACCGCCGCGTAGCGCCGCTGGAGCCCGCCGAACGAGCCGATCATGAAGTAGACGGGGATGAGCATGGCCTCGAAGACCACGTAGAAGAGGAAGACGTCGCGCGCGGCGAAGATCGCCACCATGAAGGCCTCGAGCACGAGGACGAGCGCGACGTAGTGCCGGATCCGGCCGCCGCCCTCGACCGCGGCGTCGACGCCGGACGCGTCGTCGGCCGGGGCGTCCGGGTGCTCGCGCCAGGCGGCGAGGAGCACCAGAGGGACGAGGAGCACCGAGAGCAGGACGAGCGCGAGGCCCACCCCGTCGACACCGAGCGCCCAGCTGACGCCGAGCGCCGGGATCCAGCCGTGGGTCTCGAGGAGCTGGTGGGCGCCCGCGTCGGCGACGTCGAAGCTCAGGGCCGCGACGACGCCGAGCGCCAGCACGACGAGCGAGACGGCGACGGCGACCGGACGCGCATGCCGGCGGGCCGCGCCGGGCAGCGCCCAGACGACGGCGGCGCCCAGCAGCGGGACCACGATCAGCGTGGTCAGCCAGGGGAACTGTGCGGGCATGGTCTCTTCCCTCAGATCCGGAATGCCAGGACGATCGCCACGAGCACGACGATGCCGGCGAGCATGGTGGCCGCGTAGGACCGGACGAAGCCGTTCTGCAGGCCGCGAAGCACCTCGCCGGTCCCGGCGACGAGCCGGGCCAGGCCCGTCGCCGCGCCGTCGACCACCTGGCGGTCGCCGTAGACGAGGGAGCGCGTGAGCACCTGGCCGGGCAGCACGAGCAGGCTGTCGTTGACCTCGTCCTGGTACAGGTCGCGCCGCGCCGCGCGCGTGAGCAGGGACCCGCGCGGCGGCACGACGGCCACCGGCGCGGCCGCGTACTGGCGCCAGGCGAGCACGGCGCCCACGGCCACGACGACGAGCGTCAGGGCCATGAGCAGCGGGACCGGCAGGACGGGCTCGTGGTGCTCGACGTGGCCGGTCACCGGGACGAGCCACGTCGTGAACGCGTCACCGATCGAGAGGACGCCGCCGAGGCCGGCCGAGCCGACCGCGAGGACGATCATCGGCCACGTCATGAGACGCGGGGACTCGTGCGGGTGCTGCACCGGCGCGTCCGGGTCGGTGGCGCCGCCGCCGTGCCCGTCGCTCCAGCGCTTCTCGCCGTGGAAGGTCATGAAGAACAGGCGGGACATGTAGAACGCCGTGATCCCGGCGCCGACGAGCGCCACCGTGCCGAGCACCCACGGCTGCCAGCCCTCGCCGCCGGCCGTGGCGAACGCGGACTCGATGATCTTGTCCTTGCTCCAGAAGCCGGAGAACGGCGGCACCCCGAGGATGGCCAGCCAGCCCAGCCCGAAGGTGATCCAGGTGACGCGCATGAAGGCCGACAGCCCGCCGAAGCGGCGCATGTCGACGGTGTCGCCCATGCCGTGCATCACCGAGCCGGCGCCGAGGAACATGCCGGCCTTGAAGAAGCCGTGGGTCAGCAGGTGGAAGATCGCGAACGCGTAGCCGATCGGCCCCAGGCCGGCGGCGAGCATCATGTAGCCGATCTGGGACATCGTCGAGGCCGCGAGGGTCTTCTTGATGTCGTCCTTGGCCGTGCCGACGATCGCTCCGAAGAGCAGCGTGATCGCGCCGACGATCGCCACGACGAGCAGCGCGTCGGGCGCCCCGGCGTAGACGGGCGCGGAGCGGACCACGAGGTAGACGCCGGCGGTGACCATCGTCGCCGCGTGGATGAGCGCGGAGACCGGCGTGGGGCCGGCCATCGCGTCGCCGAGCCAGGACTGCAGCGGGAACTGCGCCGACTTGCCGGTGGCCCCGAGCAGGAGCATGAGGCCGGTCGCGGTGAGCAGCCCCTCGCTCGCCTGCGGCGCCATCGCGAAGACCGTCGTGAAGTCGGTGGCACCGAACGTGGCGAAGATCAGCCCGATCGCCACGATGAGACCGACGTCGCCCACCCGGTTGGCGACGAACGCCTTCTTGGCCGCGACCGCGTTGGGCAGGTGGTGGTTCCAGAACCCGATGAGCAGGTACGACGCCAGGCCGACACCCTCCCACCCGACGAAGAGCAGCACGTAGCTGTCGGCCAGCACGAGCAGCAGCATCGCCGCCACGAACAGGTTGAGGTAGGCGAAGAACCGGCGCCGGTCCGTGTCGTGCTCCATGTAGGCCACGGAGTAGACGTGGATGAGCGTGCCGACGAAGGTCACCAGGAGCACGAAGGTCAGCGAGAGCGGGTCGATCCGCAGCCCTGCGTCCACGGTGAGCGCCCCCGCGGGGATCCAGCGGAACAGGACCAGCTCCTGGACGCGCTCGGCAGCGGGCAGCGCGAGGGTCGCGGCCCACAGCACAGCACCCACGACGAAGGCCGACGCCGAGGCGAGCACGCCGAGCCAGTGCCCCCACGCGTCGGCCCGGCGGCCGGCGAGCAGCAGCACGGCGGCACCGAGCAGCGGCAGGGCGATGAGCAGCCAGGCCGAGGTGAACGCCCCGGTGGCAGCGGTGGCCACGGCGAGCCCTTCGGCCGCCTCCAGCCCCACAAGCGCAGTCGTCATCGCTCCTCAGCTCTTCAACAGGTTGACGTCGTCGACCGATGCCGACCGGCGGGTGCGGAAGATCGCCACGATGATCGCCAGGCCGATGACCACCTCGGCGGCCGCGACGACCATGACGAAGAAGGCCATCACCTGCCCCGTGAGGTCCCCGTGGATCCGGGAGAAGGTCACCAGCGAGAGGTTCGTCGCGTTGAGCATGAGCTCGATGCCGAGGAACACGACGATCGCGTTGCGCCGCAGCAGGACGGTGGACGCGCCGATGGAGAACAGGAGCGCGGAGAGCACCAGGTAGTTGGCGAGGTTCATCGGCCCTCCTCCGTCCCGGTGATGGACCGCTGCGGGCGGCCCGGGGTGGCGCCGGGGGCGATCCCGGGCGGTGGGCCGAGCAGGTCGACGTCGGCGTGCACCTCGTCGACCGCGCGCTCCTGGCCGCGCACGCGCAGCACGCGCGGGACGGACGCCTCGAGGGGCGTGCCGTCCGGGCCGAGGGCCGGGGTGTCCATGGCGTTGGACCGGGCGTAGACGCCGGGGGCCGGCAACGGGGTGAGGATCGCGCCGTCGGCGATCCGCGCGACGCGGGCGTCGGAGCGCTCCTTCTGCCCCACCCTGCGGGTCAGCCGCTGGCGGTGCGTGAGCACCAGGGCACCGACGGCCGCCGTGACGAGCAGGGTGCCGACGATCTCCAGCGCGAACACGTGGTCGGCGAAGATCAGCCGGGCCACGCCCACCGGGTTGGTGTCGGCGTTGGCCGCCGTGAGCCCCACCGGGGTCATGTCGGCCGCGGTGAGGACCACACCGACGAGCACCGCCGCCAGCCCGGCGCCGAGCAGGGCGCCGATCCAGCGCTGACCGGTGAGGGTCTCCAGGAGCGAGTCCGACGCGTCCACGCCGATGAGCATGAGCACGAAGAGGAAGAGCATCATCACGGCGCCGGTGTAGACGATCACCTGCACCACGCCGAGGAAGGGCGCCTCCTGGGCGACGTAGAGGATCGCCAGCGCGATCATGACGACCACGATGCTCATCGCGGCGTGCACGGCCTTGCGCGCGAAGAGCAGGCCGAGCGCTGCGATCACCATCGCGGGGGCGAGGAACCAGAAGAGGGCGGCCTCGCCCGCGGAGGTCTTCCCGGTGGTCTCGATCGCCGTGGCGACCGGGCCGAGGGCCAACAGCAGTGCGGCGCTCATCTGGCGACCCCTCCAGCGGTGCGGGCGCCGTCCACGGACGGGTCCTCCGGGCGCCAGCGGGCCACCCAGTCGATCTGCTCCGGCACCGGGCCGGTGACCTCTCCGCGGTAGTAGTCGGTGTCCTCGGTGCCCGGCACCATGGGGTGCGGGGCGGCGAGCATGCCATCGGCCAGCGGGGCGAGCAGGTCGGCCTTCTCGTAGATCATCCCGCGGCGCGTGGGGCCGGCCAGCTCGAACTCGTTGGTCATCGTCAGCGCCCGCGTCGGGCAGGCCTCGATGCACAGGCCGCAGAAGATGCAGCGCAGGTAGTTGA
>NZ_DAORSQ010000008.1:0-20840 GCF_035443605.1 Actinotalea sp.
GGACTCAGGTCAGGCAGCCGGGGCCGAGCAACGCCTTGAGGTCGCCGAAGAGCGCCGGGGAGCGGTCGATCCGCAGACCCTCGTCGAGCCGCATCACGGTGGCCCGGCCCGGCTGCGTGAGCTTGAGGTGGACCTCGGTCACGCCTGGATGCGTCGCCAGGACCTCGCGCAGCCGCTCGACCACGGGGGCTGTGCACCGCGCCACCGGCAGCGTGATCGTCATGGGCAGACCGTCGACCGAGGACACGTCGGGAAGCGAGACCTCGACGGCCTGGAGCTGCATGGTGTCATCGCGGCGGCGAACCCGGCCACGCACCGTCAGCACGGCGTCCTCGGCCAGGAACGTCGAGTACGCGAGGTACGTCTCACCGAAGAACATCACCTCGATCGACCCGTCGATGTCCTCCAACGTCACGGCCGCCCACGGGTTGCCGTTCTTCGACATCTTGCGCTGCAGCGAGGTGACCAGCCCGCAGATCGTCACCATCGACCCGTCGGCGCGCGTCTCGTCGGCGACGAGCGTGACGATCGAGCAGTCGGACGCCGCCCCGAGCACGTGCTCGAGGCCGGACAGCGGGTGGTCGGAGACGTACAGCCCGAGCATCTCGCGCTCGAACGCGAGCCGCTGCTTCTTGTCCCAGTCCGGCACCTCGGGCACGACGACCGAGAACCCGGACCCGTCGCCATCGCCCCCGCCGAGGTCGGCGAACAGGTCGAACTGCCCCTCGGCCTCCTTGCGCTTGACCCCGATGACCGCGTCGACGGCCTGCTCGTGCACCAGCAGCAGCCCGCGCCGACCGTGACCGAGGGAGTCGAACGCCCCGGCCTTGATGAGCGACTCGATGGTGCGCTTGTTGCACACGACGGCGGGCACCTTGTCGAGGAAGTCGGTGAACGACGTGAACGCGCCGTGCTCCTCGCGCGCCCGGACGATCGCGTCGACGACGTTGACGCCGACATTGCGCACCGCCGTGAGACCGAACCGGATGTCCACGTCGACGGCCGTGAAGTTCGCGGACGACGAGTTGACGTCCGGCGGCAGCACCGTGATGCCCATCCGGCGGCACTCACCGAGGTACAGCGCGGACTTGTCCTTGTCGTCGCGCACCGAGGTGAGCAGGCCGGCCATGTACTCGGTCGGGTAGTTGGCCTTGAGGAACGCCGTCCAGTAGGAGACGACGCCGTAGGCGGCCGAGTGCGCCTTGTTGAACGCATACCCCGCGAACGGCACGAGGACGTCCCACACGGCGGTGATCGCCTCGTCGGAGTACCCACGCTCACGCATGCCCGCCTGGAACGGCAGGAACTCCTTGTCGAGGATCTCCTGCTTCTTCTTGCCCATCGCGCGGCGCAGCAGGTCGGCCTGGCCGAGGCTGTACCCGGCGAGCTTCTGGGCGGCGCGCTGCACCTGCTCCTGGTAGACGATGAGCCCGTAGGTGACACCGACGACGTCGTCGAGGGGCTCGACCAGCTCGGGATGGATGGGCTCGATCTCCTGCAGGCCGTTCTTGCGCAGGGCGTAGTTGGTGTGCGAGTTCATGCCCATCGGGCCCGGTCGGTACAGCGCGATGACGGCCGAGACGTCCTCGAAGTTGTCCGGCCGCATCTGGCGCAGCAGCGCGCGCATCGGCCCGCCGTCGAGCTGGAACACACCGAGGGTGTCGCCGCGGCCGAGGAGCTCGTACGTCCTCGGGTCGTCCAGCGCCACGTCCTCGATGAGGATCGGTGCCTTGCCGTTGGCGGCGATGTTCTCCAGCGCGTCGTCGAGGATCGTGAGGTTGCGCAGGCCGAGGAAGTCCATCTTGATCAGCCCGAGCGCCTCGGCCGCCGGCTGGTCGAACTGCGTGATGATCGCGCCGTCCTGCGGCCGCTTCATGATCGGGATGATGTCGATGAGCGGGTCGCTCGACATGATGACGCCGGCCGCGTGCACGCCCCACTGCCGCTTGAGGTTCTCCAGCCCGCGGGCCGTCTCGAGCACCTTCTGGGCGTCCGGGTCCGCCGCGACGACCTGGCGGAACTCGTCCGCCTCCGCGTAGCGGCTGTTGGACGGGTCGTACATCCCCGAGAGCGAGATGTCCTTGCCCATCACCGCCGGCGGCATCGCCTTGGTGAGCTTGTCCCCCATCGCGAACGGGTAGCCCAGCACGCGCGAGGAGTCCTTGAGCGCCTGCTTGGCCTTGATCGTGCCGTAAGTGACGATCTGGGCGACGCGGTCCTCGCCGTACTTGTTGGTGACGTAGCGGATCACCTCACCGCGCCGACGCTCGTCGAAGTCGACGTCGACATCGGGCCACGAGACGCGCTCCGGGTTGAGGAAGCGCTCGAAGATCAACCCGTGCTCCAGCGGGTCCAGCTCGGTGATCCCCATCGCGTAGGACGCCATCGACCCGGCGGCGGACCCGCGCCCCGGGCCGACGCGGATCCCCTGAGCCTTGGCCCAGTTGATGAAGTCGGCGACGACGAGGAAGTAGCCGGAGAAGCCCAGGTCCGTGATGACCCCGCACTCGTAGTCGGCCTGCCGGCGCACGTCGTCGCTGATCCCCCCGGGATAGCGGCGGTGCAGGCCGTGCTCGACCTCCTTGACGAACCAGGACCGCTCGTCCTCGCCGGCCGGGACCTCGAACCGCGGCATGTAGTTGGCTGACGTGTTGAACTCGACGTCGCACCGCTCGGCGATGAGCAGCGTGTTGTCGCAGGCCTCGGGGACCTCCGACCAGAGCGCGCGCATCTCGGCGGCGGACCACAGGTAGAAGCTCTCCGCCCCGAAGGCGAACCGGCTGCCACCCTGGTCGGACGTCGGCTCGGCGAGCGTCGAGCCGGACTGCACCGCGAGCAGCGCCTCGTGCGCGTGGGCGTCCTCACGGCGCGTGTAGTGCAGGTCGTTCGAGGCGATGAGCGGGGCACCGATGGTCTTGGCGAGCCGCAGCAGGTCGGGGATGACCCGGCGCTCGATGTCCAGCCCGTGGTCCATCAGCTCGACGTAGAGGTTCTCCTTGCCGAAGATGTCCTGCAGATCGGCGGCGGCCCGCACGGCCTCGTCCCACTGGCCCAGGCGCAGCCGCGTCTGCACCTCGCCAGACGGGCAGCCCGTGAACGCGATGAGACCGTCGTGGTACGTGCTGAGCAGGTCGCGGTCCATCCGCGGCCACTTGCCCAGCTGGCCCTCGAGCGAGGCCAGCGATCCCATCCGGAAGAGGTTGTGCATGCCCGCCGTCGTCTGCGACAGCAGGGTGAGGTGGGTGTAGGCACCGCGCGCGGAGACGTCGTCGGACGCCTGGCTCGCATCTCCCCAGCGCACGCGGGTCTGGTCGAACCGGCTGGTGCCCGGCGTGACGTACGCCTCGACCCCGATGATCGGCTTGATCCCGTGGTTGCGGGCCCGCTGCCAGAAGTCGAACGCCCCGAAGAGGTACCCGTGGTCGGTGATCGCCAGGGCCTTCTGACCGAGCCGCTCGGCCTCGGTGAGCAGCTCCTCGATGCGCGCGGCGCCGTCGAGCATGGAGTACTCGGTGTGCGCGTGGAGATGAACGAAGTCCCCCGCGGCAGCCATGCCGTCGATTCTAGGTCGCCCCACCGACATGCCGGACGCGCCCGTCCCCGCGCGGGCTCAGGCGCCGGCGCGCAGGATCGTCAGGGCGCTGTCGAGGTCCGCCGGGTAGGCGCTCGACAGCTCGAGCCGCTCCCCCGTGCTGGGGTGGTCGAAGGCGAGCCGCATGGCGTGCAGCCACTGCCGCTGGAGCCCGGCCCTGGCGGCCAGCGTCGGGTCCGCGCCGTAGGCGAGGTCGCCCACGCACGGGTGGCGCAGGGCCGACATGTGCACGCGGATCTGGTGGGTGCGGCCCGTCTCGAGGTGGATCTCCAGCAGGGACGCCGCCGGGAACATCTCGAGCACCTCGTAGTGCGTCACCGACGGCTTGCCGTCCGCGATGACGGCGAACCGATAGTCCGCGCCAGGGTGCCGGCCGATCGGCGCGTCCACCGTGCCGCGCGTCGGGTCGGGGTGACCCTGCACGACGGCGTGGTAGATCTTGTCGACCGTGCGCTCCTTGAAGGCGCGCTTGAGCACGGTGTAGGCCCGCTCGCTCTTGGCGACCACCATGAGGCCGGACGTCCCGACGTCGAGGCGGTGCACGACGCCCTGACGCTCGGCCGCGCCGGAGGTCGAGATCCGGAAGCCCGCCGCGGCGAGCGCACCGACGACGGTCGGCCCGGTCCAGCCCGGCGAGGGGTGCGCGGCGACGCCGACGGGCTTGTCGACCACCACGAGGTCGTCGTCCTCGTGCACGATGCGCATGCCCGGCACCGCCTCGGGCTCGACCGGCGCGGCGTGCGCGTCGAGCGCCGTCACGTCGACCTCGAGCCACGCCCCGGCCGTGAGGCGGTCCGACTTGGCGACGGGCTGGCCGTCGAGGAGCACGGCGCCGGCCGCGACGAGGTCGGCGGCCCGGGTGCGGGAGACCCCCAGCAGTCGCGACAGCCCGGCGTCGACCCGCTCGCCCGCCAGACCGTCCGGCACCGGCAGCGAGCGCGCGGCGCTCACGCGTCCTCGGAGGTGGACGAGCCGGCGGCGGTGCTCGCGGCACCGGTGGCAGCCGCGCCGTCGTCCTCGGCCCCGGGCAACCCGTCCGCCCCGTGCCGGGTCCCGTCGAGGCCGATGCCGCGCAGGCTGAGCACCATGATCAGACCGGCGGCACCCACGATCGCGATGTCCGCGACGTTGCCCACGAAGAGGTCCCCGTAGGCGATGAAGTCCACGACGTACCCTCGACCGAAGCCCGGCGGACGCGTCAGCCGGTCGATGAGGTTGCCCAGCGCGCCGCCGAGCAGCAGCCCGAGCGCCAGCGCCCAGCCGCGCGACCCAAGCCTGTTCGCGATCCGCAGGATGACCACGGTCACGCCGATGGCCGCCACGACGAAGATCCACGTCATGCCGGTCGCCAGCCCGAGGGCGGCGCCGGGGTTGTGCAGCAGCTCCAGGCCGAGCAGGTCCCCGACGAGGGGGGTGCGTTCACCCTCGGTGAGGTTGGCCAGCGCCCACGCCTTGGACAGCCGGTCGAGCACCACGGCGACGACGGTCACCGCGGCGAACGCTGCGACCAGGGGCCGCCGGACAGCCAGCACGGTCAGCGACGCTCCTGGCGTGCCTTGCACGTGACGCACAGCGTCGCCCGGGGGAAGGCCTGGAGCCGCGCCTTGCCGACGGCCTGGCCGCAGGACTCGCACGTGCCGAAGCCCGGCGCTCCGACGCGCTCCAGGGCGTGCTCGTTCTGCTCCAGCAGGTCGCGCGTGTTGTTGACGAGGGTGAGCTCCTGCTCGCGCTCGAGCGCGCTGGAGCCGGAGTCCGCCTGGTCGTCGCCCGCGCCGTCACCCGAGTAGCGCAGCAGGTCCGAGAGCTCGGCGTCGGCATGGGACAGCTCGACCTTGAGCCGCGCGATCTCGACGGTGAGCTCCCGGGCGATCTCCTCGACCTCGGGCACGGTCCACGGGTCCTCGCCCGGGCGGACCGGGAAGCTGTCGACGCGCGTCTCGATCCCGGCGAGGTGGGCCCGGCCGGCATCGACCGCCGCGGTGTTCGAGTCGTCGTGAGGCATGGCACTCCAAGGTGAAGAAGGTCACGCGAGAGTAGACCTCCCACGGATGACGCACAACGCACCACACCGGGAGACCCGGTGTGGTGCGTCGCGACGGGGTTCAGCCGTTGAACGGCAGGCCCTGGTCCCCTCCGGCGGGGCGCTGCGCGACGGTCGAGCCGCGGGCGTCCAGGTCGCCGAGCAGGTTCTCGAGGTAGCTCTTCAGGCGCGTCCGGTAGTCGCGCTCGAAGACCCGCAGCTCGTCGATCTTGCGCTCGAGGAGGCTGCGCTCCTGCTCGAGCTGCGCCAGCGTGCGGTTCGAGGTGTCCTCGGCCTCACGGACGATCCGCGTGGCCTGGGACTTGGCGTCCGTGATGATGCGGTCGCCCTCCTCCTGGCCGGAGCGGACGTAGTCGTCGTGGAGCTTCTGGGCCAGCTGGAGCATGCCGGTGGCGGACTCGGGCTCGCTGATGCGCTGCGGGGCCGCGACCGCCGGAGCGGTGAACGCCGCGACGACGGGCTCCGGCTCGGGGGCCACGACGACCGGCTCGGGCTCGGGCTCCGGGGTGACGACGACCTCGGGCTCGGGCGTGGGCTCGGGCTCGGGGGCGACGAACGCCTCGGGGGCCGCGAACGGTGCCGGGGCGCCGCCCGTGCGGCTCAGCTCGGCGATCCGACGCTCAGCGGCGGCGAGCTTGCCCTTGAGGTCGTCGTTCTCGGCGCTGACGGCCCGCAGGGTGTTGACGACCTCGTCGAGGAAGTCGTCCACCTCGTCCTGGTCGTATCCCTCTCGGAACTTCGTCGCCTGGAACTTCTTGTTCAGGACGTCGTCTGCGGTGAGCAGAGCCATGGTTCACCTCGGTTGTTCGCGCTGGTCGGACCCGGGCAGTCCGCCGACCGCCAGGATCACGGTAGCGGGTTTGCGGACGGGGCGTCGGGTTCGCCCCCGGTTCGGTGCGGCGTGTCTCACACGGCGGCGAGCACGTTGAGCAGCAGGGAGCACGCCAGCATGACGATGACGAAGGCCAGGTCGAGCCGGACGGAGCCGAGCGAGAGCGGCGGCACGACGCGCCGGACGGCCCTGAGCGGCGGGTCGGTGACCGTGTACGTCGCCTCGGCCACCACGAGCGCCACACCGCGGGGACGCCAGTCGCGGGCGAAGACCTGCACCCAGTCGATGACGAGCCGGACGATGAGGAGCACGAAGAAGATCAGGACGATGACGTAGGCGATGCCCGCGACGAGCTCGAGCACGTCAGCTCTGGTTGTAGAAGCCGGCGCGCTCGGGGCCGGCGACCTGCTCCTCACCGATGACCTCGACGTGCTCGGGCGAGAGCAGGAACACCTTGGTGGTGACCCGCTCGATGGCGCCGTGCAGACCGAAGATCAGGCCGGCGGAGAAGTCGACGAGGCGCTTGGCGTCGGCGTCGGTCATCTCGGACAGGTTCATGATGACGGGGGTGCCCGACCGGAAGGCCTCGCCGATGACGCGCGCGTCGTTGTACGAGCGCGGGTGGATCGTCGTGATCCGGCGCAGCTCTGGCGCGGGCGCGTGGCTCTGCGCGACGGCGCGGCCGGCGGGACGGTGCAGCGGCGTCACCTCGGCCTCGTACTCGGTCGCGACGACGTCGTCGTACTCCTCGAGGTACTCCTCGGCGTGGCCGCGGTCGTCCTCGGCCAGCCCGAGATACAGCATCGTCTTGCGCAGCGCCCCGGCCATCGCGGTCTCCATCGTCAGAACGGTCCATGCGGACCACGGGCGAGGGCCTGCGGTCCGGTCGTTGTCACGCTAACCCAGGGGTCCCGGTGGGCAGCGGCGACACGCCCGGGGTCAGTCGGACGACCGCGGCGAACCTGCCGGCCGGTCGGGCGGTCCCGGCACCGGCCGCGCCCCCGGCGGCGCGGTGGCTGAACCAGCGGTCGTCCGTCAGGGTGCAGGCGGCGAGCCGCGTCGACGCGATCCCCAGCACCCTCAGCTGGCGGGCGACGGCGCCGGGCAGGTCGAGGGACGGCGTGCCCCACGACGTCCTCGCCGCGGTGCCGGGCACGAGCGCCTCGACCTCGTCGCGCAGCCCCGCCGGCACCTCGTAGCAGTCGCCGCAGATCGCGGGCCCGACGACGGCCCGTACGGACGGCGCGTGCGCACCGGCCTCGACCATCGCGGCCACGGCTGCCGGGACCACCCCCGCCACGACGCCGGCCCGGCCGGCGTGCACGGCCGCGACGACGCGGTGCACCGGGTCGGCCAGCAGCACGGGCACGCAGTCCGCCACGAGCACCGCGAGGGCCGCGTCCCCGGCACCGACGATGGCGTCGGCCGCCACGAGGCCATCGGGCGCCCCGCCAGCGGGGCCCGCCGACGTGTCGCAGCGGTGCACGTCGGCGCCGTGCACCTGGCGGACGTAGGTCGCCGGGGCGCCGAGCCAGGCGTCGAGGTCCTGGCGACGACGCACGACGGCGACCGGGTCGTCCCCCAGCAGGAGGCTGAGGTTGCCGGTCGCCGTCGTGGTGAAGGCTGCGCGCACGCCCGGGCCGAGGTCGATCGGCACCCGGGCGGGGCTCACTGCGGGTTCTTGAGGAAGTCCGGCAGGTCCAGGTCGTCCAGGGCGCGCCGGGACGGCCGGTCCTCGAAGACGCGAGGCACCTCGACGGCGCCCGTGCGCGGCTCGCGCTCGTCTGCGAGGAACGTGGGCGGCTCCTCCTCGGCCTGGGCGACCGGGACGACGGCGGGCACCGCGACCGGCTCGACCACGGCGGGGCGGGGCGCGGGCGCGTGCTCGACGACGGGCGGGGCGACGCGCGGGGCGCTGGACACCTGGCCGAGGGCGCGGCTGTCGCGGCGGATGGTCGGCGAGCCGCTGTCGAACCCGGCGGCGATGACGGTGACCCGCACCTCGTCGCCCAGCGCGTCGTCGATGACCGCACCGAAGATGATGTTCGCCTCGGGGTGCGCGGCCTCCTGGACGAGGCGCGCCGCCTCGTTGATCTCGAAGAGGCCGAGGTCGGAGCCGCCCTGGATGGACAGGAGCACGCCGTGCGCGCCGTCGATGCTCGCCTCGAGCAGCGGCGAGGAGATCGCCAGCTCGGCCGCCTGGACGGCACGGTCCTCGCCCCGGGCGGACCCGATGCCCATGAGCGCGCTGCCCGCACCCTGCATGACGCTCTTGACGTCGGCGAAGTCGAGGTTGATGAGGCCCGGGGTGGTGATGAGGTCGGTGATCCCCTGCACACCGGACAGCAGCACCTGGTCCGCGGAGTGGAACGCGTCGAGCACCGAGACCGAGCGGTCCGAGATGGACAGCAGCCGGTCGTTGGGGATGACGATGAGGGTGTCGACCTCGGACCGCAGCCCGTCGATGCCGGTGTCGGCCTGGACGGACCGACGACGGCCCTCGAAGGTGAACGGCCGCGTCACGACGCCGATCGTCAGGGCCCCCAGGCCCCGCGCGATCCGGGCGACCACAGGTGCGCCACCGGTCCCGGTGCCGCCGCCCTCGCCCGCCGTGACGAAGACCATGTCGGCGCCCCGCAGGACGTCCTCGATCTCCTCGGCGTGGTCCTCCGCTGCCTTCTTGCCGACCTCGGGGTCGGCGCCGGCGCCCAGTCCCCTGGTCAGCTCGCGGCCGACGTCGAGCTTGACGTCGGCGTCCGACATCAGCAGCGCCTGCGCGTCGGTGTTGATGGCGATGAACTCGACGCCCTTGAGGCCGACCTCGATCATCCGGTTGACGGCGTTGACACCGCCCCCGCCGATGCCGACGACCTTGATGACCGCGAGGTAGTTCTGGGGAGCCGCCACGTCCGAGCCTCTCGTCCTGCTGTGGACCGCCAACCTTCACCCTGAAGTAGAAGGTTAGAGTTATGTCAGATGCTGTCGGGAGCGACGCTAGGTCGCCGTCGCCGCCCCGGCAACGACCGCGGGCGCGTGTCGCGCGACGAGTCGAGATCGATCCCGGTGCGCCGGGCGAGCGTCGGCCGTCAGGAGCGCGTGATGGGCAGCGTCGGGGCGGAGACGTCGTACACGTCGACCCCCGACGCGACACCGGCTGCACGCAGCGTCGTGAGCACCCGCGCCTTGAGGGCCGACTCGTCCGCGCTCCCCCACTCGACCTGCGAGCCGTCCGTGAGCGCGAAGGCCACGGTGTCCTGGTTCTCCGCCGAGGCCGCGACGACCTGCGTTGCGAGCTCTGGCGGCAGCAGCTGGAGCACCGTGAGCACGGCGGTCATGGCCCGTGCACCCGGGTCGTCCACCGGCACCGTGATGACGGGGATCGCCTCGGGGGCGACGTCGGAGCGGCCCACCTGCACGCCCTCGACGTCCAGCAGCGCGAAGCCGCCGTCACGCGGGACGGCGGCGACGGGCTCGCGCGAGACCACCGTGACGAGCAGGCCGTGCGGCCACGTGCGGGTCACCTGGGCTGCACGCACCCCGGGGACGTCGAGCACGGAGCGCCGCAGCGCGACGGTGTCGAGGCGCGGCAGGGGCACGCCGTCGTACGGCTGGACGACGGCCTGCACGGCGGCGACGTCGACGACGGTGCCCTGACCCTCGACCTGCACCTGGTCGGCCCGCAGCGCCAGCACGGGCGACAGGAGCAGCAGCCACGCCAGGGCGCCGACGACGACGGCGGCGACCGACACGAGGACGATCCGGTCGCGCAGCAGCCGACGGCGCATCGCCACGCGCTCCGCGAAGCGCGCGGCAGAGCCCTGCGAGACGACCGCCGGGCGCACGGGGACCCAGGAGCGCCGCTGGACCTCGGTGCGCGGCAGGGGCTCGGGGTGCGCGGCCATGGTCGACGGCGGCGTGGGCGTCCGGGTCGACGCCGGGCTGGGTGCTGGCGACGGCCGGGGCGCGGGCTCGGGCCGCACGCGCGGCTGCGCGGGGGGCCTCATGCCCCGTCGCCCCGCGCCGGTGGCGCCTGCGCCAGGGTCTCCAGCACCAGCGGCGCGAGGTCCGTGACGTCCCCGGCCCCGACGGTGAGCAGGAGGTCACCGCGCCGCGCCGCGCGCGCCAGTGCCACGGCCGCCTCGGCCTTGTCGGCGATGAACCGCCCGCCGGGGACCTGGTCGGCGATGAGCGCGCCCGTGACCGTGGGGTCCGGGTCCTCGCGGGCGGCGTAGACGTCCGTGACGACGACGAGGTCCGCGAGCGCCAGTGCCCGCGCGAACGCGTCGGCGAAGGTGCGCGTCCGGGAGTACAGGTGCGGCTGGAACAGCGCGAGCACCCGGCCGTCGCCGGCCACGGCGCGTGCGGCCCGCAGCAGGGCCGCCACCTCGGTGGGGTGGTGGGCGTAGTCGTCCACCACCCGCACGCCACCCGCCGTGCCGCGCTCCTCGAACCGTCGGCCGGTACCGCGGAAGGCCGCGAGCCCGCGGGCCGCCGTCGCACCGTCGACGCCGAGCAGCCGCGCGACCGTCCATGCGGCCGCGGCGTTGAGCCCGTTGTGGACCCCGGGCACCGCGAGGTCGAGCGTGACGGGCGCACCGTCGCCCTCCCGGACGGTCGTCGAGCCGCCGCTCGACGCGGGATCGGGCAGCCACGGTCCGACGCGGACGTCCGCGTCCGGTGCCGTGCCGTAGGTGCGCACCGCGGTCCCGGCGGCGCGTGCGCGGTCGGCCAGGTCGCGCGAGCCCTCGTCGTCCGCGCACGCGACGAGCCAGCCGCCGGGGGCGATCCGGGCGGCGAAGTCGGCGAACGCCTGCTCGAACGCCGCGCGGCTGCCGTAGTGGTCCAGGTGGTCGGGCTCGACGTTGGTCACCACGGCGATCTGCGGCCGGTAGGCGAGGAAGGAGCCGTCCGACTCGTCGGCCTCCGCCACGAACACGTCGCCCGTGCCGTCGTGGGCGCCGCCGAGCGGGCCGCTCGATGCCAGCACGCTCCCGCCGATCGCGAAGGACGGGTCCAGGCCGGCCTCGCGGAGCGCGACCGCCACCATCGCGGACGTCGTCGTCTTCCCGTGCGCCCCGGCGACCGCGACCGCGTGCCGGTCCGCCATGAGAGCCGCCAGCGCGCGCGAGCGGTGCCGCACGGCGATGCCCAGGACACGCGCCCTGGCGAGCTCGGGGTTGGTCTCGCGGATCGCGGTGGAGACCACCACCGTGCCGGCGCCCTCGACGTGTGCCGCCGCGTGGCCGACGTGCACCGTGACACCGGCGTCGGCGAGCCGCTCGAGGCCGACGGCCCTGGCGTCGGAGCCCGACACCTCCAGCCCCCGGGCCGCGAGCAGCGTGGCGATCGCGGACATCCCGGCGCCGCCCACCCCCACGAGGTGCACGCGCCCGCGGGCGGCCAGGGCAGCGACGTCCTCGACGTCCTCGACGTCGTCGCCCGGTGCGCCGCTCATGCCAGGGCCTCGACGAGGTCGGCCACCCGCGCGGCGCCGTCCGCCACACCCTCGCCGCGGGCCGCCCGGCCCATCGCGGCGGTCCGCGAGCTGTCGGCCAGCAGGGGCACGACGTGCTCGCGCAGCCAGGCGGGCGTGAGGTCGGCGTCCGCGACGAGCAGGCCTCCCCCTGCCGCCACGACGGCGGCGGCGTTGAGTCGCTGCTCGCCGTTGCCGATCGGCAACGGCACGTAGACCGCCGGCAGCCCGAGAGCGGCGAGCTCGCTCACCGTCCCCGCGCCGGAGCGGCACACCACGAGGTCGGCCGCGGCGAGCGCGTGGTGCATGTCCTCGAGGTACTCGCGCACCGCGTAGCGGTCGGCGCCGGCGAGCCCCGCGAGGACGACGCGCACGGCGTCGGCCTTGCCCGTGCCGGTGAGGTGCAGCACCTGGGCGCCGGAGGCCAGCAGATCTGCGGCGGCGGCGGCCACGGCCGTGTTGAGGCTCACGGCGCCGAGGGAGCCGCCGGTGACGAGCAGCGTGGGCAGCCCCGGGTCGAGCCCGAGCGCGCGGGCACCGTCAGCGCGCGCAGCGGCGGCGTCGGTGTCCCGTGCCGCGGCGAGCGCGGCGACGGGTGGGCGCAGCGGCAGCCCCGTGACCTGGGCTCCCGGCAGCGGGGTGCCCGGGAAGGTCACCGCGACGGCGCGCGCCCACCGCGCACCCAGGCGGTTGGCGAGGCCGGGCCGCGCGTTCTGCTCATGGATGACCACGGGCACGCCGAGCCGACGCGCCGCGAGGTAGGCGGGGGTGGACACGTAGCCGCCGAAGCCGACGACCACCTGGACGTCGTTCTCGGTGATCGCGCGGGCCGCGGCGCTCACGGCGGCGCGCAGCCGGCCCGGCAGTCGCAGCCAGTCCAGGGTGGGGCGGCGCGGCAGGGGGACGCGCGGCACGGGCACCAGCGGGTAGCCGCGCGCGGGGACGAGCCGGGCCTCCAGGCCGGTCGAGGTGCCCAGCACCGTGATCCGCACGTCGGGGTCGCGCCGGCGCAGCTCGTCGGCGACGGCGAGCAGGGGGTTGACGTGGCCGGCGGTCCCGCCACCGGCCAGCAGAACGGACTCAGCCACGGGCACCCCGACCGGTGCGCGACGACCGGCCGACGACGGCGAGCGACCGACGCACCACGCCGGTGCGTGCGGCCAGCGCCTCGGCGGCACCGGGCTCGTTGCGGGCGAACGAGACCACGACCCCCAGCGCGATCATCGTCGTGATGAGCGCCGAGCCGCCGGCGGAGACCAGCGGCAGCGGCACGCCGATGACGGGCAGCAGGCCGATGACCACCGCGATGTTGATGAGCGCCTGGCCGAGCACCCACGCGGCGATCGCCGCGGTGGTGATCTGGACGAACGGGTCGGTGTGCCGGCGGATGACGCGCGCCATCGCCACGGCGAGCACGCCGAACAGGGCGAGCACCAGGACGGTGCCGAGCAGACCGAGCTCCTCGCCGAGGATGGCGAAGATGAAGTCGTTGTGGCGCTCGGGCAGGTAGGACCACTTCTCGCGGCTCTCCCCCAGGCCCTGACCCGTCCAGCCGCCCGACGCCAGCGCGTAGAGCCCGCGCGTCGTCTGGTAGCACTCCTTCTGGGGGTCGCAGTCGTCGGAGAAGAACGCGGTGATCCGCCGGATCCGGGAGTCGGACATCTGGGTGATCTGCCAGATCACGGGCAGCGCGACCGCACCGGCCACGAGGAACATCCGCGTCGGGACCCCGGCGACGAACAGCGCGCCGGCAACGAGCACGAGCATGACGATCGCCGTGCCGAGGTCGTGGCCCAGCAGCACCAGGCCGATCGCGCCCAGCGCGACGACCACCCCGGGGACGAGCACGTGCAGCCACTGGCCGAGCAGGGGTCGCTTGCGGGCGAGCACCGCGCCCAACCACACGGCGAGCGCGAGCTTGACGAGCTCGGAGGGCTGGATCTGGCCCAGGCCGGGCAGGAGGATCCAGTTCCGGTTGCCGTTGACCTCGACGCCCAGCGGGGAGAAGACGAGCAGCTGCAGGCCCAGCGTGACGAGCAGGGCGGGCCACGCGACCCGCTTGTAGAACGCCACAGGCAGCCGGCTGGCGACCCAGGCGATCGGCAGGGCGACGAGCGCGTAGCGCGCCTGGTTGAGGAAGATCCCGTACGGCGACGCCCCGTCGGAGCTGACCAGGGCGTCGATGCTGGAGCTCGACAGCACCATCACCAGGCCGATGGTCAGGAGCAGCGTCGCGGCCCCGAGGATCAGGTAGTAGCTCGTCACCGCGCTGTTCCACTGACCGAGCACCGCACCGCGCTCCCGCGGTGCCACCTCGAGGTCGGGGGCCGAGGTCCAGGACATCGCCGCGACCTCAGGCGCCGGCGGGCAGGCCGAGCCCGCCGACCGCGTCGACGAAGGCCGTGCCGCGGTGGGCGTAGGACGTGAACTGGTCCATCGACGCGCACGCGGGCGCGAGCAGCACCGTGTCGCCCGGCCGGGCGAGCCGGCGGGCAGCGGTCACGGCGCGGCTCATCACCGTCCCAGTGTCGGCGGGATCGATCGTCACGACGGGGATTGCGGGCGCGTGTCGGGCAAGTGCCTCGTGCCACGGCCGCTGGTCGGTGCCGATGAGCACGACGGCGCGCAGCCGGTCCACCCGGTCGGCGACGAGGTCCTCGAAGCGGTTGCCCTTGGCCAGTCCGCCGGCGATCCACACCGCTGTGCCCGCCGCGACCCCGCCGAGCGCGGCGGCTGCGGCGTGCGCGTTGGTGGCCTTGGAGTCGTCGACGTACGCGACGCCGTCGACCGTGGCCACGAGCTGGGTGCGGTGCGCGCCGGGGCGGTAGGCCCGCAGGCCCTCGCGCACGGCGGCGGCGGGCACCCCGTGCGCGCGGGCCAGTGCCGCCGCGGCGAGGGCGTCGGCGACGACGTGCGGTGCCACGCGGCCGTCCGGGCCGGCCAGGTGCGCGAGGTCGGCGAGGGTGCCCAGCTCTGCGGCCGACCGTTGCCGCGCCGGGTCGTCCGGCGGGGCGTGGAAGGCCCGGTCCGCGATGACGCCGTCGACGAGACCGATCTGCCCGGCGGCCGGCGCGCCGGAGGTGGTGCCGACCGCACGCGCGCCGTCGGCGACGTCGGCCTCGCGCACCAGACGCTCGACGAGCGGGTCGCGCGCGCCGTAGACGCACGCGACCGTGACGCGCTCGTAGATGCGGGCCTTCGCCGCCGTGTACGCGGCGAGCGAGCCGTGCCAGTCGAGGTGGTCAGGGGCGACGTTGAGCACCACGGCGGCGTGCGCGGCCATGGTGTGCGTGAAGTGCAGCTGGAAGCTCGACAGCTCGACGGCGAGCACATCCAGCTCCGGGTCGACGGCGGCCTCGACGACAGGCGTGCCGACGTTGCCGACCGCCGGCGCCGCGAGGCCGGCCGCCGTGAGGATCGACGCGAGCATGCCGACCGTCGTCGTCTTGCCGTTGGTGCCGGTGATCGCCAGCCACGGGGCCGGGCCGGCCGCCGCGCCCGCCGTGCCGCGTCCGGCCCGGTCCGCGCGGTCGGCCCGCAGCCGCCACGCGAGCTCGACCTCGCTCCAGACCGGGACCCCACGCGCCGCGGCCGCCGCGAGCACGGGCGACGCGGGCGACCAGCCGGGCGACGCGATGACGAGGTCGGTCGCCCCGAGGTCCACCGCCGAGTCGTCGTGCAGGTCCGCCTGCTCGGAGCGCGCGTCCAGGGTGGTCACGGCGGCGTCGCGCGCCGTCAGCGCCTGGGTCGCGGCGCGGCCCGAGAGGCCCAGCCCGGCGACGAGCACCCGGCGACCCGCGAGGTCGAGCCGGGCCGCGTCCACGGGCACTAGCCGGTCACCCACTCCGCGTAGAACACCCCGACGCCGCCGGCGACGAACAGCCCGGCGATGATCCAGAACCGGATGACGATGGTGACCTCGCCCCAGCCGGAGAGCTCGAAGTGGTGGTGCAGCGGCGCCATCTTGAAGACCCGCTTGCCGGTCATCTTGAACCAGCCGATCTGGATGACGTCGGAGAGCACGACGAGCACGAACATCCCGCCGATGATCGCCGCGAGGACCTGCGTACGGGACAGGATCGACAGCCCGGCCAGCGCGCCGCCGAGGGCGAGCGAGCCGGTGTCGCCCATGAAGATCTTGGCCGGCGAGGCGTTCCACCAGAGGAACCCGAAGCACGCCCCGGTGATCGCGGCCGCCACGACGGCGAGCTCGAGCGGGTCGCGCGTCTCGTAGCAGCGTGGACCGGCCGTGAGGATGTTCTGGCAGCTCTGGTTGTTCTGCCACACCGCCACGAGCACGTACGCACCGAACACGATGAGCGAGACGCCCGTCGCGAGCCCGTCGAGCCCGTCGGTGAGGTTCACCGCGTTCGACCACGCCGTGATGAGGAAGTTGGCCCAGACGACGAAGAGGATGAGCCCCACCGTCGCGCCCTTCCAGGCGAGGTCCAGCTCGGTGTCCCGGATGAACGAGATCTGGGTGGACGCCGGGGTGCGGAAGTTCTCGTTGGGGAACTGCAGCGCCAGCACGGAGAAGACGATCCCCACCACGCCCTGGCCGAGGATCTTCCACCGGGCCGAGAGCCCGAGGCTGCGCTGCCGGGAGATCTTGATGTAGTCGTCGAGGAAGCCGACCACGCCCAGCCCTGTCATGAGGAAGAGCACCAGCAGCGCGGACGCGGACGGCACGTTGCCCGTGAAGAGGTTGGCGCCGCCCCAGCCGATGAGCGTCGCCGCGATGATGACGACGCCACCCATGGTCGGGGTGCCGCGCTTGGTGAAGTGGGCCGTCGGGCCGTCCTGCCGGATGAACTGCCCGTACTGCTTGCGCACGAGCAGCCGGATGAACAGCGGCGTGGCGAGCAGCGCGAGCACCATCGACAGGCCGCCCGAGATGAGGACGGCCTTCACCGGGTGACCTCCGTCAGCATGGCGACCAGCGGCGCGAGGTCGCCCGCGACGAGCACCACGTCCCCGGGCCGGACCTCGTCTGCCAGCAGGGCACGCGCGGCGGCCAGATCGGGCACGTGGCGCGACTCGGCGTCCCAGGAACCCTCCTGGTAGGCGCCGGCGTAGAGCGCGCGCACGGGCGCGCCGACGGCCGCGAGCAGGGTGACGTCGAGCCGCACCGCGAGGCGACCCAGCGCGTCCAGCTCGGCGATCGTGTCCGGCGAGGGTCGCTCGGCCGCCCCGGCGAGCGGTCCGACGACCGCGACGGTGCGGCGTCCGTCGGCGCGGTCGACGAGGTCCCGCAGGGCGGCACGCAGGGCGTCGAGGTGGTCCAGCCCGGTGGCGTCGACGACGGTGACGCCGTCGGACCGCTCGGTGACGGTCGGAGCGCCGGGCGAAACCCCGGTCGGCGGCACGGCGGCGCCCTCGGCGGCGCTGTCGGCCGCGTCCACGCCCGTACCCTCGGCGGCGTAGATCCCGAGGTAGACGTCGCGGTCGTTGTAGCGGTGGAACACCCCGGCGATCTCCTGCGTGGGCTCGTGGCCCTTGCCGGTGACGATGACGGTGTCCCCCTCGCCGGCGAGGCTGACACCCAGGCGCAGCGCGTCGGCACGGGGGCTGGCCTCGTGGACGTCGCGCAGGTCCGGCCGCACCGTCCGCGCGCCGTCGAGGAGGGCAGCGCGGATGACCGCCGGGTCCTCCGAGCGCGGGTTCTCGTCCGTGATGACGACGACGTCGGCCAGGCGCGCGGCGATCTCGCCCATCATGGGTCGCTTGCCCTGGTCACGGTCCCCGTCCGAGCCGAGCACGAGCACCAGCCGGCCCGGCGTGATGGGCCGGACCGCCTGCAGGGCGAGGACCAGCGCGTCGGGCGTGTGGGCGTAGTCGACGAGGCACAGCGGCCGGCCGGGGCCGCGCTCCACCACGCGCTCCATCCGCCCGGGGATCGCGTGCGCCCCCGCGACGCCCGCGACGGCGGCGTCGAGCGGGACGCCAGCGCGGACGGCAAGGACGATGGCCAGCGCCGCGTTGGACACGTTGACGAGGCCGGGCAGCGGGCTGACCGCGGCCACCCGGGTGCCGTCCGGCCCCGTGAGCGTGAAGGTCGACCCCACGCCGTCCAGCCCGATCGTCGCGTCGCTCACGCGCCAGCCGGCCACGTCGCGGCCGAGCGCGTCGTCGCGGGTGGCCAGGGTGTCGACGGGGATGCGGGCCTCGCGCGCGAGGCGGACCCCCCACTCGTCGTCGACGCAGACCACCCCGCGACGCGCCTGCTCGGGGTCGAACAGCCGGGCCTTGTCGCGGAAGTAGCCCGCCATGTCGCCGTGGAAGTCCAGGTGGTCGCGCTGGAGGTTGGTGAACCCGACGACGTCGAGCCGCAGCCCGGCCACCCGCTCGAGCGCGAGGGCGTGCGAGGAGACCTCCATGGAGCAGGCCGTCGCGCCGCGCTCGGCCATGAGGGCGAACAGGCCGTGCAGCACCGGCGACTCGACGGTGGTCCGCGGGCTCTCGATGGCCTCGTCGCCCACGCGCAGCTCGACGGTGCCGATGACCGACGTCACCGGGTGCACCGCGTGCAGTGCGGCGTCGAGGAAGTAGCTCGTGGTGGTCTTGCCGTTGGTGCCCGTGATGCCGACCACGGTGAGGTCCCGTGCCGGGTGACCGTAGAACCACGCAGAGACCTCGCCCAGCAGCGCCCGCAGCGGGCGGCCGGTGACGAGGACGGGGAGCGTGATGCCCTGGGCCTCGACGAGGGCGCGGCCCGCGAGGTCGGTGAGCACGGCGACCGCGCCGTGCGCCACCGCGTCGGCCGTGTACTGCGCACCATGGGCCCGCAGGCCCGGCACGGCGACGAACAGGTCCCCCGGCAGCACGTCGCCCGAGCCGACCGCGACGCCCGTGACGGCAAGGTCGTCCGCGACCCCGTGACCGGCGGGGGTCAGCGCGAAGGCCTCCACGAGGTCGCCCAGGCGGCGTGGTGCGCGATGCTCGGGGCGCATCCGACCCTGGGGGGACGTCACGGGCCGAATCTACCGGGTCAGCTGCGGGTCGGTGACGGCCCGCCGCGCGGTCACTGCCACGTCGAGGGGAACAGCTCCGCGACCGCGCCGCTCGGCGGGACCCCGAGGTGCTGCAGGGCGTAGGCCGTGACCTCGGCGAACACGGGCGCGGCCGTCGCGCCGCCGTAGATCGAGGTCTTCGGGTCGTAGATCGCCACGTTGACGGCGATGCGCGGCGCGTCGGCGGGTGCGATGCCCACGAAGGACGCGACGTTCTTGACCACCCCGTTGCCCTCGAACGACTGCGAGGTACCCGTCTTGCCGGCGACCCGGTAGCCCGGGACGGCCGCGTTGCCGCCGGTGCCCTCCACGACGGCGCTCTCCAGCATCCGCACCACGGTGTCTGCGGTCTCGGCGCTCACCACCTGCACGGGCGCCGGCTGCTCGACGGGGACCATCGCGCCCGTCTCGTCCGCCACGGCCGCGACGAGGTGCGGCGCGACGCGCACGCCGCCGTTGGCGAGCGTCGCGAACACCTGGGTGGACTGCAGGGTGGTCACCGAGACGGCCTGACCGAAGAGCACGGTGTACGGCGAGCGCCCGTCGCCCGTCCAGTCCTCCAGCGTGCGCAGCAGGCCGGCGGACTCGCCCGGCAGGCCGGAGCCCGTCGAGGTCCCCAGGCCGAACCGCGCGAGGTAGTCGAGCCGCACCTGGGGCGGGAGGTTCTGCCCCACCATGACCGTGCCCGTGTTGGACGACTCCGACAGGATCCCGGTGAGGGTGAGGTTGAGGTCGCCGTGCTCGTGCGAGTCCTTGAACACCTCGCCGTTGGGCACGGCGTACTGGTACGGGACGACGTACTGCGAGGTCGGCGTCGCGATGCCCTGCTCGAGGATGGCGGCCATCGCGATGACCTTGGCCGTCGACCCGGGCTCGTAGACCACGGCGGCGGCGCGGCTGGGGTCCGCGTTGGCCGGGTCGTTGGGGTCGACCGTCCCCGAGTCCGCGAGCGCGAGGATCTCGCCCGTGGTGACGTCGAGCACCTCGACGGTCACCCACTGCGCGCCGTGCGTCCAGTACGCCTCGTCGGCCGCGGACTGGGCCACGTACTGCAGGTCGCGGTCGATGGTCAGCTGGACGTCGCGCCCCTGGACGGCGGCGACGACGTCGTCGTCGCCGGTCGGGATCCGCTGGCCGCGCGCGCCCTGCTCGTAGGTCTCCGAGCCAGCGGTGCCCGACAGCACCTCCTCGTACACCTGCTCGATCCCGGCGACGCCGGCGACGACGTCGGTGCTCGGGTCGGGGTGCCCGAGGAAGCCGACGACGTTGCCCGCCGTCGTGCCCCCGGGGTAGACCCGCTCCGTGGTGCGCTCGCCGCTGATCCCGGCGATGCCGAGGTCCATCACCTGGCGGTAGACGTCCGGGGCGAGGTCCCGGGCGATGATGACGTACGGGTCGTCGCCCAGCAGCGCGGCGCCGAGCTCTGGCGCCGGCGTGCCGACCAGCGGCGAGAGCAGCGCCGCGGCGTCGACGACGGCGTCGACGCCGTCCTTCCAGTCCGCCACCTGCAGCTGGTTGGCCACGAGGTCGTACCGCTCGACCGACGTCGCCAGGACCACGCCGTCCGCGTCGAGGATCTCGCCGCGCACCGCGGGGATCTCCACGGTGAGGAGTCGGTTGTTGTACGCGACGTCGGCGAGCGCGCCCGTGTCCAGGCCCTGGACGTAGACGAGCCGTGCGACGAACGTCAGCAGCACGAGCACGATCGCCGCCAGCAGCATCCGCTGGCGGCGGTGCGGGTGGGCAGGTGCAAGGGGCGTGCGGACGGCCGGCGGCGCCGGGGGGACGCGCCGGGGGCGGACGACGGTGCGCTGCTGCTGGGGGCGCGGGGCCGCGGTGCGCTGCTGCTGCGTGCGCGGGGCCGCGGTGCGCTGCTGCTGCGTGCGCGGGGC
>NZ_DAORSQ010000008.1:20940-42122 GCF_035443605.1 Actinotalea sp.
TGCGCTGCTGCTGCGTGCGCGGGGCCGCGGTGCGCTGCTGCTGCGTGCGCGGGGCCGGGGTGCGCTGCTGCTGGGTGCGCGCGGCCGTGGTGCGCTGCGGAGCTGCTGCACGCTGCGGGACGCTGCGGGCCGGCGCGGTCCGGACGGATGCCGCGCCTGCCGCGGCCGGGCGAGGAGCGGGAGCCGTGCGGGTGCCCGTCGCCGCCCGCGGGGCCGGTGCGCTCCGGGGGGCGCCCGCTCGTGGCGCCGCCGCCGCGCTCCGGGGGGCTCCGGCACCCCCGCCGACGGCGCCCGTCACCGACCCGCCCCTGCCGGCACGGGGTTGCCGAGCACGGCACCGTCGGACAGCCGCAGGTACGCGCCGCCCGTCGTGGGGACCATGCCGAGGTCGCGGGCCGCCGTCGCCAGCGCGGCGGGGGCCGCTGCCAGCTCGAGCTCCGCGGTCAGGCGCTGCTGCTCCTGGGCCGAGCGGGCCAGGCGGGTCTGCAGCTCGTAGCGCTGGTACTCCCCCTGCGCCATCGTCGTGTTGAGCAGCAGCGCGCCGAGCAGTCCGGCGGCGAGCACCGCCATGCACAGCAGCACGAACGGGACGCGCGTGCGGCCGTGCGCCGGTGCCTGGACCACGCGCAGCCGGGGTGCCGGGGGTGCGGGCCGCGGGGCGGGGCGCTCGCTCGGCCGCGGGACGGCGCGCGGCGCGCGGACCGTCGACGCGGACGCGGCGCTCATGCGGCCCACCGGACGGTGCGCAGGTGGTCGGGCGTGACCCGCACGCGTGCCGCGGCGCGCAGCCGCACCGACGCGGACCGCGGGTTCGTGGCGATCTCCGCCTCGGGGGCGAGCTCCGCCCCGCGCGTGAGGAGCTCGAGGTAGGGCCGGTGCGTCTCGGGCTCGACGGGCAGGTCCGGGGGCGCGCTCGACACGGCCCCCCGGGCGAGCGCGCGCTTGACCAGGCGGTCCTCGAGCGACTGGTAGGACATGACGACCAGCCGGCCGCCGATCCCGATCGCCTCGATCGCGGCCGGCAGCGTCCGCTCGAGGACCTCGAGCTCGGCGTTGACCTCGATGCGCAGCGCCTGGAACGTGCGCTTGGCCGGGTTGCCACCCGTCGTGCGCGCCGCGGCGGGGATCGCCGTGCGGACGATCGACACCAGCTCGCCCGTGCGCCGCAGGGGCGCGACGGCGCGCGCCGCCACCACGGTGCGCGCGATCCGGGCGGCGAACCTCTCCTCGCCGTACTGGCGCAGGATCCGGGTGATCTCCGCCTCGGGGTAGGTGTTGAGGACCTCCGCCGCGGTGATCCCGGTCGACGCGTCCATCCGCATGTCGAGCGGGGCGTCCTGGGAGTACGCGAAGCCGCGCTCGGCCTCGTCGAGCTGCAGGGAGGAGACGCCCAGGTCGCCGAGCACGCCCTGGACGGGCCGGCCGACGACGTCGCGGACGACGTCGAGCACCTCGTCGTACACGGCGTGCACCGCGGTGAACCGGTCGCCGAACCGCGCCAGCCGCTCCGACGCCAGCCCGATCGCCTCGAGATCCCGGTCCAGGCCGATGACCCGCAGGTGCGGCATCCGGTCCAGCAACGCCTCGCTGTGCCCGCCCATGCCGAGCGTGAGGTCGACGACGACGGCGTCGGGGCCGGCCAGCGCGGGCGCGAGCAGCTCGACGCAGCGCTCCAGCAGCACGGGGACGTGCCGTTCGTGCGTCATCTCACCTCCCGTGCCGGTCGTGGCGCCCCGTGCGAGGGGCATGGTCGTGGACGTTGCAGGTCGGGGCCCTCCAGCACCCGACCAGGTCTCCCACCGCTGCTCGGCTGGCGCCGGGGAAGTGCGCCAGAGCGGAGCGGGGAGAGACCTCGTCGCGCGGGGACGGTGCCTGCACGGTCACTCAGAAGACACCGGGGAACACCTCCTCCGCGGTGTCGGCGTACTGGCCGACCTGCTCGGCCAGGTAGGTCTCCCATGCCGCCGCGTCCCAGATCTCGACGCGCGTGCCTGCGCCGATGACGGCGACCTCACGGTCGAGCCCCGCGTACGCGCGCAGCGTCGCGGGGATGGACAGCCGGCCCTGCCGGTCCGGCGCGTCGTCGTGCGCGCCGGACAGGAACACGCGCAGGTAGTCGCGCGCCTGCTTGCTGGTCACGGGCGCCTGGCGGATCTGCTCGTGCATCGTCTGGAACTCGTCGACCGGGAAGACGAAGAGGCACCGCTCCTGGCCGCGGGTCATGACCAGACCACCGGCGAGCTGGGGGCGGAACTTCGCGGGCAGGATCAGCCGGCCCTTGTCGTCCAGGCGCGGGGTGTAGGTGCCCAGGAAGGGGCTGTAGCTCATGCCTCCCCCGTTCCCGTGCCGGCCTGAGTCGCCCTCGATCGGTCCACCCCGATCCCAGTGGCCCCACCTTACTCCACATCACTCCACCTTCAAGGGGCAACGACGACTCCGAGCGGGTGAATGTCGCCGTCGCCGCAGGTCAGAGCGGGTGGAGCGCGGTGGAGGGATTCTCGCGCCCGGTGCGCCGCCGGCCCCCTCGCGGCGTTGGTCGCCGGGGCCCGAGGTGGCCAGCCCCGCACGGCCGGTCCACGGGTCGCGACGCGGCGGGGGCACCGGCCCGTGGCTCGGCACCCGGGTGGAGCGTCGTGGAGCGCCACGGGGCGCGCCGTCACCTAGGCTCTGGTCACCGGCGAAGGGGAACGGCGATGGTGCACGCACTGCCCACGAGCCTCGAGCTCGACGACCTCGCGGACACGGCCGAGGCCATCCGCGCGTCGATGGAGTCCGTGATCTCCGGGCGGCCCGACCTGGTCCGCCTCACGGTCGCCGTGCTGCTCGCCGAGGGGCACCTCCTGCTCGAGGACGTGCCGGGCGTCGGCAAGACCACCCTGGCCAAGGCGCTGGCCCGCTCCGTCGACTGCACCGTCGGCCGCATCCAGTTCACCCCGGACCTGCTGCCCAGCGACCTCACGGGCGTGACGATCTACCGCCCGGCGCTGCACGACTTCGAGTTCCGCCCTGGCCCCGTGTTCGCCAACGTCGTCATCGGCGACGAGATCAACCGCGCCTCCCCGAAGACGCAGTCCGCGCTCCTGGAGTGCATGCAGGAGGCGCAGACGACCATCGACGGGACGACGTACCACCTGCCGCGACCCTTCCTCGTGCTCGCCACCCAGAACCCCGTGGAGATGGAGGGCACCTACGCCCTGCCCGAGGCCCAGCGGGACCGCTTCATGGCGCGGCTCAGCGTCGGGTACCCAGCGCGGGACGCCGAGGTCGAGATGCTCGACCGGCAGGAGGCTGCCGATCCGTTGGCCCACCTCGTGCCCGTCACGGGGGTCGACCATCTCGCCGGGATGATCGACGTCGCGCGCCGCCTGTACGCCGCGCCGGCGATCAAGCAGTACGTCGTCGACCTCGTCGCGGCCACGCGCGTGGACCCCCTGCTGCGCCTCGGCGCCTCGCCCCGCGCCGCGATCCAGCTGCTGCGCGCCGCCAAGGCGGTCGCGGCCATGGCCGGCCGCTCGCACGTGCTGCCCGACGACGTCCAGGGACTCGTGGTCCCGGTGCTCGCCCACCGCCTCCTCGCGAGCCCGGACGCCCGGCTGTCGGGCCGGACGATCGAGGAGACCCTGACCGCCGTGGTCAAGGCCACCGCGCTGCCGCCCGTGAGCCGGACCGCGCCGGACCGGCGCGCCACCGGCTGATGGGGACGCTGCGCCGTAGCCGCCTGACCGCGCGCGGCGCCGGGCTGGCGGCGACCGGGACGGTGGGCGTCGTGGGCGGCACGCTGCTCGGCGTCCCGGTGCTGGCCCAGGTGGGCCTGCTCCTGGTGCTGACCGTGGTCGCGGCGGTGGTGTGGCTGGTGGTCGAGGTGGACGCCGAGCACCACGGACGGCTGCGTGCGGTCCGGCGCGTGCCCGCCTGGGTGCAGGCCGGGGTGGCCGCGACCGTCCGGGTCGAGGTCACGGCGGCCCGGTCGCGACGGGTCGAGCGGCTGGCCGTCTCCGAGCGGGCCTCGGCGGAGCTGAGCGGCGGCGCGGCCCTGCGTGCCAGGGTCACCCGCTCGCCGGGCCGCCTCGAGCTCACCTACCAGATCCGCCCCCGCCGACGCGGACGCTGGCCGCTCGGCCCGCTCGAGGTGCGCCGGCAGGACCCCTTCGGGGTGGTGCGGTGGCGCGGGCCCCTCGGTGCACCGGCGCTCGTCGCGGTGCGGCCGGTGGTCGCGGCGCTCGACCGCGCGTCGTGGTCGGCCTCGGCCGAGGCGGACCAGGCGGCCGCCGGATCGCGTCGCCCCGCGACCGACGACGCCGCGCTGCGCGAGTACCTGCCGGGCGACGACCTGCGCCGCGTGCACTGGGCGTCCTCCGCACGGCGGGGCTCCCTCGTCGTGCGGCAGGACGAGCGCGCCGCCCGGCGCCCGGTGAGCGTGCTGCTCGAGCTGTCCCCGCGGGACGAGGTCACCGAGTGGATCATCAGCGCCGGGGCGTCGATCGTCGTCGCCCTGGCCGAGGCCGGCCACTCCGTCCGCCTGCTGGGGGGCGGGGGGCACGCCGTCGGCGACACCGACGCGCTGCTCGACCACGCCGTCGACCTCGTGCGCCCGGTGGACGACGCCGCAGCCGCACGATGGTTGGCCGAGGCGGTCGGCGACCTCACCTCCATGGCCGACGGCGCCGGGCCCACGGGCGCCGGCCTCGTGGTCGCGGTGCTCGGTCCCCAGCCCGCCGAGTCCCTGCTGCGGCTGGGGACGACGCCCGGCTGGGCACTTGTCACCGGGTCCGAGCGGGACCCCGATGCCGCGGGTCGCACCGCGACCGCGCTGGTCAGGGCCGGCTGGACGGCCGTCACGGTGGACGTCGGTCAGGACGTGGCCACCGCGTGGCACCGGCTCAGCCAGGGACTGGGCGGCGCGCGGTGACCCGGCCCGGCACGGCGGACCCCCACGGGGCGATCGGCAGCGTGCTGGCCGCGGGGTCGGTGCTCCTCGCTGTGTCGGCCCTCGGCGCGCTGCTCGCGCCGGGCCGCTGGTGGCCCGTGAGCGCCGCGACGGTGCTCGTGCTGACGGTCGTCACCGCCACGGTGCGCCGCACGGGCCGCGGGGCTGCGGCGGCCACGGCGGCGGGGCTGGCCGCCACCGCGGCGGTCGTGCTGCTGCTCGCCGCCGGCGGGCCGGGCGATGCCGCCTGGCCGCGAGGGCTCGGTGCCCTCGTGCTCCAGGGGGTCGAGTCGGTGCGGGCCGGAGTGATCCCCGTGGGCCAGACCCCGGGCCTGGAGCTGCTCGTCGTCGTCGGCGCCGCGGCGACCCTGCTCGTCGTCGACCTGCTCGCGCTCGGGCTCGGACGGGCCGGGCTGGCCGGGATCCCGCTCCTCGCGCTCTGGTCCGTGCCGGTGAGCTTCGGGCACCCCCCGTCGGCGCCCACCGTGGTGGTCGGCGGCGCCGGCTACCTGCTGCTGCTGTGGGTCACCGCACGGCCGCCGGTGTCCGTCGCCGGCAGGGCCGCGACCCGCATGGGCCCGCGCGAGGCCGGCGCGGTAGTCCTCGCCGCGGCGCTGGCCGCGCTCGCGCTGCTCGGCGGCCCGCTCAGCACGGCCACGCCGCTCTCGGGCACCGTGCGGCTGCCCGCGTCGTGGGGCGGGGGCGCCACCGGGCCGCTCACCCTGAGCACCGACCTCGACCTGCTCGACAGCCTGTCCGCCCGCTCGGACCGGATCGTGCTGGTCTACACCACGACGCTGCGCGACCTCGGTCCGCTGCGCACCCGGACCATGGTCGACTTCGACGGGACGCGCTGGGACACGGGGCCGACCGGCGAGCTGGGCCTCGCCGACGGGCCGCTGTGGCCCACGGGGCGCGAGGACGCCGAGCCGTCCGGCCGGGTGCGGATCCGGGTCGAGGACCTCGACGAGGACCGACTGCCCCTGCCCACCGCCCCGCGGTCCGTCGACGTGGGCGCCAACTGGTGGTACGACGCCGCGCACGACGAGGTCGTCGGGCTCGGCGCGAGCACGCTCGGCCTGACCTACGGCGTGCGCGTCTACCCGCGCGACCTCGCGGCCGCGACGCTGGCCGCCGACGCCCCACCCCGGCTCGCCGCGGGCTCCCCCGAGCTGGGCGTGCCACCCACCAGCCACGCGCGGGACATCGCCGACCTCGCGCTCGAGGTGACCGCGGGCTCCGCGACCGCCTACGACCAGGCGATGGCCCTGCAGTCGTGGTTCCGCAACGCCGGGGAGTTCGCCTACGAGACCCAGATCCCGCCGGGCGAGACCGACGACGCCGTCTGGGACTTCCTCGTGCGGCGCTCGGGGTACTGCGTGCAGTACGCGACGGCGATGACCGTCATGGCCCGGTCGCTCGGCATCCCGGCGCGGGTGGCCATCGGGTTCCTGCCGGGGCAGCCCAGCGGCAGCGATCCCGACACCTTCGTCGTGACCGCCCGCCAGGCGCACGCGTGGCCGGAGCTGTGGTTCGCCGAGGCGGGCTGGGTGCGCTTCGAACCCACCCCCGCGGTGCAGACCGGCCCGCCGCCGCCCTACGCCGACCCGTTCCTCGCCGCACCGACCGCCACACCGACCCCGACCCCGTCGGCCACCGCCGGCGTGCCGACATCGGCCGCCCCCGGCGCGGCCGCCCCCGGCGACGCCGCCGGGACCACAGACGACGCGCGGCCGCGGTGGCCCCTCCTCGCGGCCCTCGGGGCCGCCCTGCTCACCGGCGGAGCGACCGTGCTCGCACGGCGTCGGCGATCCGGCGTGCGCAGCGAGGGTCCCGAGGAGTCCTGGGCCGAGGTGCGGGCGGCGGTCGGGCGGCACGGCGTCGCGTGGACGGACGCGACGACCCCGCGCCAGGCGGCGGCCCTCATCCGGGCGGCGTGGCCGGCGGGACGAGCGGGCGGCACGGACGGCCCGGACGGTGGCGGGGAGTCCCGTGACCTGCGTGCGCAGGAGGCCGAGATCGCCTCTGACGCGGAAGCGGCGCTGGACGGACTGGTGCGGGCCGTGGAGCAGGACCGCTACGCCCCGACTCCGGGATCGTGGTCAGCCGACGAGCTCGACCGGTGGGTGACCGCGGTCACCGCACCGTGGGCGTCGATCAGCGACCGTCGCGGCGGCGCTCCCAGCGCGCCTCGAGGCGCGTGAGGAACGACGTCTTCGCGGCGGCAGGGCGCGGCTTGACGCCGCCCTGGGCGTTGACGACCCCGGTGGGCCCCTGCGTGCGTCGCGGCGTCAGCGCGTAGAGCACCGACAGGAACATCGCGACGAAGCCGAGCACCCCGATCCAGGGCAGGCTGGTCGCGGCGCCGGTGACGAGGAGCCCGAGGCCGACGACCGCCCCGACACCTGAGATGACCCAGCGACGCACGGGCGAACCGGCCCGACCCTGCAGCGCGTGGACGAGCTTCGGGTCGTCAGACGTGAGCTGACGCTCCATCTGCTCCAGTACGCGCTGCTCGTACTCGGACAGAGGCATCACTACCTCCGCGGTGGCGACGACGGGACGGGACAGCCTCAGGATAGATCGCCGACGCCGTGTGCGGTAGTTGACGGCACGATCGGCGCAGGCAGTCCCGTCGCGGCCCCCACCGAGCGGGGTCCGAACCGCCGACGCACCTCGTCCATCGCCTCCTCGGCACGCCGCCGCGCGGTGCCGTCACCGTCCACCGCCTCCTCCAGGGTCAGCTGCCGGCTGCCCGCCGGCGCGAGGCCCTCCACCCGGACGCCCACCAGCCGGACGGCCTGCCCGTCGAGCTCGGCCGCGGCGAGCAGCTCGCGGGCCGCCAGGTAGACCGTCCGCGCGACGTCGGTGGGGACCGACAGCGTGCGCGAGCGGGTCAGGGTGCGCAGATCGGCGGTGCGGACCTTGAGGCAGACCGTCCGGGCAACCATCCCGCGGCGGCGCAGGTGCTCGGCGCAGCGGTCGGCGAGCGGCAGCACCTGCGCCGCCACCCAGGCGAGGTCCGCCGTGTCGACGTCGAACGTCGTCTCGGCACCGACGCTCTTCTCGGTCCGGTCGGGGACCACGGGCCTCGGGTCGCGCCCCCACGCCAGGTCGTGCAGGTGGGCTCCGGCCACCGTCCCCACGGCGCGCTGGACGACGGCGAGATCCTGCTCGGCGAGCTCGGCGACCGTGGTGATCCCCCACCGGGCGAGCGCCTCCTGCGTGCGCGCCCCCACGCCCCACAGCGCCCCGACCGGCAGCGAGTGCAGCAGCTCGACGGTCGCCGCGCGTGGCACCAGGAGCACCCCGTCCGGCTTGGCCAGCCCGGAGGCGAGCTTGGCGACGTGCTTGGTCGCCGCGATGCCGACCGAGCAGGTCAGGCCGACCTCCGCCTGCACCCGCTCCCGCAGGAGCGCCGCGATCCGCGTGGGCCGGCCGAGGCGGCGCCGCGCCCCCGAGACGTCAAGGAAGGCCTCGTCGACACTGACCTGCTCGACGAGCGCCGTCACCTCCCCGAGGACGCCCATCACCGCGCGGGACGCCGTCCGGTAAGCGGCGTGGTCGGGCGGTACGACGACGGCCTGGGGGCACAACCGCCGCGCCTGGCTCATCGGCATCGCGGAGTGCACGCCGTACGCCCGCGCCGGATACGTCGCCGCGAGCACCACCGAGCGGTTCTCACCCCCGACGATGACGGGTCGCCCGCGCAGCTCGGGGCGCCGGGCGACCTCCACGGACGCGAAGAACGCGTCCATGTCGAGGTGCAGGATCGAGCAGCCCTCGTCGTCCTCGCCCCAGCCGCGCCGCTCGCCGGAGGGCACAGGGCCGCGACTCATCGACCGATCACCCGACCTCCCCCGCCCCTCGGCCGCCGGCGACGTCGATCAGGACGCCCGCAGGGCGAGCACGCCCTGACCCGCGCCGTCGACGTCGAGCAGCCGCCGCACCGCGTCCTGGAAGTCCTCCGCGACGGCCAGCGTCCGCTCGGCCCGCGCATCGTCGACCTCGGCGCGGCCGGACTCGACGGCCGCGCGCAGAGCGGCACCGTCCGCGAACCATGCGGTCCAGCCCTCGAGCTCCGGCGCGACGGCCGCCACCATCTGCCAGACCGTGCGCAGCGCGGGCCGACCCGCCGGACGGCCCGTCACCGCGAGCACCGCGGCACCCGCGCGCAGCGCGGCGAGGTGGGCGTGCACGAACCCGTCGGACGCACCGGCCAGACGGGCCGCAACAAGCTCCGCATCGCTGCGGGCGAGCAGGTCGACCGCCGAGGCGGGCAGCGGGACGCCCGGGACCGGGGTCCACGCACGCGCCGTCGACACCCTGCGCACGGACGCGGCGCGCCCCGACGCCGTGCCACCACGCGCGTCCGCCACCGCACCCTCACCGGGACCCGAACCTGCCGGCGCGCCCGCACCCGCGGGCCGTGCCGTCGTCGTCTTCGTCATCGCACCCACCTCCTGCCACCAGTATCGAACACACGTTCGATGCCGTCAAGGCCTACCGTGGGGCCGTGCCCGACCGTCGCCCCGCGCGCCGCCGCGCCGCGGACCTCGCCGGGCCGTCGCGCGCGGCCCACCGACCCTCCGGTCGGCGCCGGGCCGGCGCCGACCAGCCCCTGCCCACGCGCCCCGTCGCGATCGACAGCGGCACCGTCGAGCTGGTGCCCGACCGCGGCGACCCACGCTCGATCACGGTGCTCGTCAACGGCGTGCCCAGCTCCCCCGTGCACCTCGACGACCCGGCCCGGCTCGACTTCGAGTACCTGCAGCAGATGGCGGCGCTCGTCGACGCACTGGCGCCCGGGGCCGCCGGCGGGCCGCTCGACGCCGTGCACCTCGGCGCTGGCGGCTGCGCGCTGCCCCGATGGCTCGAGGCCACCCGGCCCGGGTCGCGTCAGATCGCGGTCGACATCGACGCCGCCCTGCTCACGCTGGTGCGCGGCTGGTTCGACCTGCCGCGGGCACCGCGCCTGCGACTGCGGGCCGGCGACGCGCGCGACGTGCTCGCCGCCCTGCCGACCGCGAGCGCCGACGTCGTCGTGCGGGACGTCTTCGCCGGCGACCGCACCCCCGAGGCGCTGACGACCACCGGCTTCACCGGGCACGTGGCCCGCGTCCTGCGACCCGGGGGGCTGTACCTGGCCAACTGCGCCGACCGGCCCCCGTTGTCGCTCGCCCGCGCCGAGGTCGCCACGGCGCGGGCCGTGCTGGGCGACGTGGCCCTCGTCGTGGAGCCGGGGATGCTGCGCGGGCGGCGGTACGGCAACCTCGTCCTCGTAGGCTCTACGGCGGCAGACGGCGGGCTCGACGGCGCGGCGCTGGCCCGCACCCTGCGGTCCCTGCCGGTCCCGGTCAGGCTGCTGCACGGGACGGACCTCGACGCCTTCGTCGGCCGGGCAGCGCCGCTCGTCGACCCCGTGACGAACGAGGCCGCGCCCCCGTGACGGGGACGCGGCCTCGATCAGGACCGTGCGCTCAGAGCGGGCGGACCTTCTCGGCCTGGGGGCCCTTGGGACCCTGGGTGATCTCGAACTCGACCCGCTGGGCCTCCTCGAGGCTGCGGTAGCCCTGCGTCTCGATCGCCGAGTAGTGGACGAAGACGTCGGCGCCGCCGCCGTCCTGGGCGATGAACCCGAAGCCCTTCTCAGCGTTGAACCACTTCACAGATCCCTGCGCCATGCTGTTCCTGTCCTTCTGTCCAACCGGGGACGATGCTGTCCGGGCCGAGCGCCCGGGTCACGTGCCACGCCAGCTGCGCTGTCGCGACAGCGCAGAGTCTGGCACGAGGCGCGTGGCGGGCGCCAGGGTCCAGCCGCAGGTCAGCGCACCGCGCTCAGCGACGCGCCGCGCGGCGCCGCGCGATCGCCTCGCGGATCGGCGGCACCACGGTCCCGTCGGCCGCCATCGCCGCCCGGGTCCGCCGGCGGCTGACGAGCACGCCGACCACCGCGACCGTCCACGGCACGGCCATGACCGCGAACGCCGCCCGGAACGCGGCGAGCGACAGCGGGCCGTCGACGCCGGCCCGCAGGTCCAGCACGATCCCGACCGCGAGCACCGACAGCACCGATGCCCCGAACCCGCCGACGTTGACCAGGCCCGTCGCGGTGCCGATCCGGACCCGGTCGTTGGACGTCCGCGCGAAGTCGAAGCCGATGACCGATGCCGGGCCACCCGTCCCGAGCACCAGGACGAGCACGACGAGCAGCCAGCGCGGGCTCGGTCCGGGCTGGAGCAGCACGGCGGCCCAGGCCGCGGCGGTCGCCACCGCGACGCTCAGCACCATCCACGACCGGCGCAGCGGGTGCCGCGCGGTGAGCAGGCCCATCACCGGGCCCATGGCCATCGCCGACAGCACGGCCGCGGTGAGCAGGCCGCTGGCCTCGCCGGGCGTCAGCCCCTGGGCCACCGTGAGGAACGGGAAGCCCCACAGCAGCAGGAAGACCGTCATCGGGAACTGCGTGACCGTGTGGCTCCAGAAGCCGAGCCACGTGCCCGGCTCACCGGCCACGGCGCGCAGCGGGGCGAGGATCCCCGCGCCCGTCCGGGCCACGCCGTGGCCGTCCGGTGAGTCCCGGACGACCATGACGACGAGCAGCGCGGCCAGCACGCCGAGCGCCGCCATCCCGACGAACGCCGTGGTCCAGCCGGACCGGTGCAGCACGGCGACCAGCGGGATCGCCGCGGCGAGCTGGCCCAGCTGGCCGACGAGCCCGGTGACCTGGGTGATGAGGGGCACCTGGCGCGCAGGGAACCACACCGCCACGAGGCTGAGCACCGAGATGAAGGTCGCGGCATCTCCAGCACCGATGAGCACCCGGGCCACGTACACGAGCGGCAGCGTGTGCACCGTGCCGAGGAGGGCCTGCCCGGTGGCCATGAGCAGGGCGCCGCCGGCGATGAGGGTGCGCGCGCCGAACCGGTCCAGGAGCACACCGACGGGGATCTGCAGGCCCGCGTACACCGCGAGCTGGACCATGACGAACGTCGCGAGCACCGCCGCGCCGATCCCGAAGCGGTCGACCGCCTCCACCCCGGCGACGCCCAGCGAGGTGCGGTGGAGCACGGCCACGACGTAGGCGGTGACGGCAGCGCCCCACACGAGCGCGGCAGCGCGGCGGGAGGGTGCGGTCACGCCGTCGAGCCTACGGCCGGCGGCGTCTCACTCGTCGGGATGCTCGTCCGGCTGCTGGGCGAGGTACTCCTCGAACTGGGCGCCGAGCTCCTCGGCCGTCGGCAGGCCGGCCTGCCCGACCAGCGCGTCGGGCCGGGGCAGCACCCTGGCCAGGTTGTCGTGCTGCTGCTCCAGGGCGCGCACCACGGCGGCGATCTCCGGGGAGTCGGCGACCTGCTGCTCCACCTGCTCGGTCGCCTCCACGGCCGCGGCCTCGAGCGCGTCGGCCTGGAGGTCCAGGCCCGTGGTCCGTTGCACCTGCTCGAGGGCCACGAGCGCGGCGCGCGGGTAGGAGGCCTGGGCGAGGTAGTGCGGCACGTGCACGGCGAAGCCCATCGCGTCGTGCCCCCATCGGCCGAGCCGGTACTCGAGCAGCGCGCTGGCGCTGGCCGGCACCTGGACGGTCCCGAACCAGGACAGGTGGTCGGCGACCAGCTCGGTGCGTGTGCCGTGCGCCGTCACCCCGAGCGGGCGGGTGTGCGGCACGCCCATGGGGATGCCGTGCACCCCGACGGTCAGCGGCACGGCGAAGCGCTCGACGATCTCGCGCATCGCGCGGGTCCAGGCCTCCCAGCGCACGTCGGGCTCCATGCCGTGCAGGAGCAGGAACGGCACGTTCTCGGCGTCGCGGACCACGTCCACCACGAGCTCCGGCTGGTCGTAGTCGCTCCAGCGCGCGGCGTCGAACGTCATGAGCGGGCGCCGTGAGCGGTAGTCGAGCAGCTCGTCGACGTCGAACGTCACGAGGCGCCGGGTGTCGAACCGCTCGGTGAGGTGCTCGGCGGCGACCTGGCCGGCGTTGCCGGCGTCCACGAACCCGCGGACCGCGTGCAGCAGCGTGGGCTCGGCGGACCGCAGGCTCGCCGCGACCTGCTCGTCGACCGTGTACATCGCGTCCCTCCGTCCGTGCCCAGGGGCTCGTCGCCCGGCGTGCTCAGCGCAACGTCGGCGCGCGCCGCGGCATTCCGCGGGGCTCAGGCGGGCTCAGGGGGGCGCAGGCGGGGCGCAGGCGGGGTCAGGCGGGCAGCGTCCAGCGGATCGTCGCACCCGACGGCGCGGTGGGGTCCACCCAGATCTCGCCACCGTGATGCTCGACGATCCGTCGGCACAGGGCCAGGCCGATCCCCGTCCCGGACCCGCTGCTGCGCGCGCCCACGCGCTCGAACAGCACGAACACGCGCTCGGCGTCGGCCGCGTCGATCCCCACACCGTTGTCCCGGCAGGCCAGCTCCCAGCGGTCGCCGTGCCGCACGGCCTCGATCCGGACCTCCGGGGCGTCCGTCGACCGGTAGGCGACGGCGTTGCGCACGAGGTTGGCCAGCAGCTGGCCGAGCAGGGCCGCGTCGCCGCGCACCACGGGCAGGCCCTCCCCCTCGACCCTGGCACCGGCCGCCTCGATCGGACCGCGCAGGTCCTCGACCACCTGGTCGAGCGTTGCCGCGAGGTCGACCTCCGTCGGCCGGCCCACCTGGCGCCCGACGCGCGCGAAGCCGAGCAGGCCGTCGACGAGGCGCTGCATGCGCCGGGCACCGTCGACCGCGTAGCCGATGTACTCGTCCGCACGCTCGTCGAGCTGGCCCTCGTAGCGCCGCGCGAGCAGCTGGGTGAAGCTCGCCACCTTGCGCAGCGGCTCCTGCAGGTCGTGCGACGCGACGTACGCGAACTGCTCGAGGTCGGCGTTGGACCGCGCGAGCTCCGCGGCCCGGCGCGCCAGGTCCTCGTGGGCTGCCGCGAGCTCGGCGTGGGCGACATCGGCCTCGTCGAGGCGGCGGGCGAGCTCCGCGCGCAGCGCCTCGACGTCCCGCGCGACGTCGGCGACCTCGCGCGGCCCGTCGGTCCGCACGGGCCGGGACGGCTCGGTCGCGGCGGCGCGGGCGTCGGCCGCGAGCGCGGCGAGCGGGTGGACGACCGCCCCCCGGACCACGAGCGCGAGCGCGACGCCGGCTGCCAGGACACCCGCGGCGAGGACCAGCGCGACGACCAGCAGGGCTCCGCCCGTGCCGGTGACGTCGGCGACCGCCCGCTCGACCTCTGCCGTGCCCGCGGCGGTCCGCAGCGCGTCGGCCTGGTGGCGGTGCGACCGCTCGACGGCGACGAGCGCGACGACGACCGCCAGCACCATGAGCGCCGTCGCCACGACGACGACCACGAGCCTGCTGCGCAGGGACGGGGCCGCGGCCCCGGTCATCCCGCGCCGCCGCCCCAGCCGAGGACCACGAGGGCTGTGTCGTCCACGAGGTTGCCGCCGTGCCGCAGCGTGACGGCCTCCATGAGCCGGTCGACGATGTTCGGCCCGGCGCCCCCTGCGCGGTGCCGACCCCCGGCCTCCAGCACGATCTGCTCGGCCATGAGCCGGGCGAGACCCTCCTCACCCAGCCGCTCGTCGCTGTCCAGCACGGTGGTCTCGAGCATGCCGTCGGTGAAGAGGATGACGCGCCAGGCGTCGCCGAGCTCGACCCGCAGCGGCTGCCAGCCCCCGAGCACCGGGATGCCCAGCGCCCGACCGGCGTGGTCCGACGGCAGCGGGACGGTCGGCACCCCGAGGAGGAACGGCGCGGGGTGCCCGCAGAGGAACAGGTCGAGCGAACGTCGGTCCGGGGCGACGACGACCATGACGAGCGTCGCGAAGATCTCCGGGCGGCCGCGCTCGGCCGACAGGATCTGCTCGACGACGTCGAGCACCCTCGCCGGCGGCAGGTCGGCGAGCACCGACGTGCGCCAGGCCGTCCGCAGGGTGGCCCCGAGCGCCGCCTCGTCCGGGCCGTGCCCGGCGACGTCGCCGACCACGGCGGCGACCGAGCCGTCCGCCCGCTCGACGACGTCGTAGAAGTCGCCGCCGAGCAGCCCGTCGCGGCCCGCGCGGTAGCCGACGAGCACCTCGAGCGCGCCGTCCCCGACCAGGGGGGTGGGCAGCAGCGCGCGTTCGAGTCGGTTGGTCTCGTAGTCGCGCACCTGGGCCCGGTAGAGCTCGCGCTCCTGGACCTCGGCCTTGCGCCGCTGCACCGCGTACCGCACGGCGCGCAGCAGCAACGGTGCGTCCACCTCGCCCTTGACGAGGTAGTCCTGGGCGCCGGCCGCCACGGCCCGCAGGCCCATCCCCGTCCCGGCCAGACCGGTGAGCACCACGACGGCGGGGGCCGCGGCCTGCCGGAGCACGCGCTCGAGCGCTGTCGTCCCGGCGGCGTCCGGGAGCTCGAGGTCGAGCAGCACGCAGTCGACGTCCAGCTGGGTGAGCGCCTCGTCCACGGTGCGGGCGCGGCGGACCTCGACCGGGGCGTCAGCCTCCGCGAACAGCTCGCCGACCAGCACCGCGTCGCCGTCGTCGTCCTCGACGAGCAGGACGCTGATCGGTCGCGGATCGGTCTCGTGGAACGGCACCTGTCACCTTTCGCCGGGCCTGCGTACGACAGGCTCCGCGGCCCCGATCCTAGGCCCGCCGTGACCCCGGCGCCGGTCATGGTCACCGGAGGTGCCCCGGGGAGCGGATAATGGACGGTCGATCGCGCGCGACGTCCGAGGGGAGCCCAGTGACCGGCAGGCAGGACCAGCGGCTCGAGGAGCAGGCTGCCGTTGACCTGCGCTACGCGCGGCTCGACGCGCTGCGGGCGCAGACCGCTGCGCGGCTCGCGCAGGTGCGCAGGGTGGGCCCGTCCGGCTCGCCGCAGAACAGGTCGGAGCGCGACGCCTTCGCGACGCTCTACGAGGACCGCCTCGCCCAGCTCGACGCCGTCGAGCAGCGGCTGACGTTCGGCCGGCTCGATCTCGTCGACGGCGCGACGCGCTACGTCGGGCGCATCGGGCTGACCGACGACGAGCACACCTCGCTCCTCACCGACTGGCGCGCTCCGGCCGCCCAGGCCTTCTACCGCGCGACGGCCGCCCAGCCCGACGGCGTCGTGCGACGGCGCCACCTCGTGACCCGCGGCCGCACGGTCACCGGGCTGGAGGACGAGGTCCTCGACCTGACGTCCCTCGACGAGGCGACGGACGCCACGACGCTGTCCGGCGAGGGCGCGCTGCTGGCCGCCCTCGCGGCCGGTCGCACCGGCCGGATGGGCGACATCGTGGCGACCATCCAGGCCGAGCAGGACGCGATCATCCGCTCGCCGCTCGCCGGCGCCCTGGTGGTCCAGGGCGGGCCGGGCACGGGCAAGACGGCCGTGGCGCTGCACCGCGCCGCG
The DNA here is from genome assembly GCF_035443605.1 of Actinotalea sp. Lineage (NCBI taxonomy): Bacteria > Bacillati > Actinomycetota > Actinomycetes > Micrococcales > Cellulomonadaceae > Actinotalea > Actinotalea sp. The sequence continues at coordinate 37,228 of NZ_DAORSQ010000008.1, forward strand.
TACCTGCTCTACGCGCACCGACGGATGCTCGAGCGCTCGGGGGTGCTGCTGCTCGGCCCCAGCCGTACCTTCCTGCGCTACATCGACCAGGTGCTGCCGTCGCTCGGCGAGACCGGCGTGGTGACCGCGACGATCGCCGAGCTCGTGCCGGGTATCGCGGCCGAGGGCACCGAGCCGGACGCCGTCGCCGAGGTCAAGGGCCGCGCGATGATGGCCGACATCGTCGCGCGCGCGGTGCGGCAGCGGCAGCGCGTGCCCGCGGAGCCGCGCGAGATCCGGATCGACGGGCGCCTGGTCACGGTGCTGCCGCACGACGTGAGCGAGGCGATGGCCAAGGCCCGGCGCAGCGCCAAGCCGCACAACCAGGCGCGCGTGGTCTTCGTGCGCGACATGCTCGCCCGGCTCGCGGCGCAGTACGTCGCGGGGCTCGGCTACCCGGTGCCGGCGGACGAGCGGGCGGACATCGTCGAGGAGCTGCGGACCACGCGCGAGGTGCGCATCGCGCTCAACCTCGCGTGGATGCCGCTCACCCCGCAGCGCCTCGTCGAGGACCTCCTCACCCGTCCCGCCAGGCTCGCCGCGGCGGCGCCGCAGCTGTCCGCGCGCGACCGCGCGCTGCTCCAGCGCTCCCCCGGCGACCCGTGGACCCCCGCGGACGTCCCGCTGCTCGACGAGGCTGCCGAGCTGCTCGGCGAGGACGACCAGGCCGAGCGGGTCCAGGCCGCCCAGGACGCGCAGCGCCGCGCCGACGAGCTCGACTACGCCCGCACCGTCCTCACCTCCTCGGGAGCCGGCGGCGGGCTGGTCAGCGCCGAGGTGCTGGCCGAGCGGTTCGCGGGCTCGGGATCCTCGCTGACCACGGCGGAGCGGGCGGCCGCAGACCGCTCGTGGACGTACGGCCACGTGGTCGTCGACGAGGCGCAGGAGCTCTCGGCGATGGCCTGGCGGATGGTGCTGCGCCGGTGCCCGACGCGCTCACTGACCGTCGTCGGGGATGTGGCCCAGACGTCCGCACCGGGCGGGGTGCACCACTGGGCGACCTCGCTGGACCGCGTGCTGCGCGGGTCGTGGCGGCTCGCCGAGCTCACCGTGAACTACCGGACCCCCGCCGGCGTGGCCGACGCCGCGGGCGTGGTGGCGAGGGCAGCCGGCCTGCCGGTCGGCCCGCTGACCTCGGCGCGCGACGTCCCCGGGTCCCTCGCCGTCAGCACGGTCGATGACCTGGCCACCGGGACGGTCGCAGCCGCCACCGCCGCCCTGGCCGGCCTGCCGGCGCAGGAGGGCGCCGGCCGCGTCGCCGTCATCGCCCCGCACGCGCGGCGGGTCGAGCTGGAGGCCGCGCTGCGCGCCTCACCGGTGGGCGACCGCCTGGGGGCGCCGGGCAGCCGCGCGGCGCTGGAGGCCAGGCTGGTCGTGCTCGAACCCCGCGACGCCAAGGGTCTGGAGTTCGACGTCGTCGTCCTCGTCGCGCCGGCAGAGATCACCGGGGCGGACCTCTACGTGGCGATGACCCGGCCGACCCAGGCACTGCGCGTGGTCACCACCGGCGCGCTGCCGCCCGGCTTCCCCGACCTCGCCGTGGACCCCGCGGGCTGAGCACCGCGCGTCGTCCCGCGAGGCCCAGGCCGCTCGACGACGCCGCACGGCCCTACTGGCAGGCGGCCCGGCCGACGAGCGCCAGGCCCTGCAGGTCGCCCGGGCCGAGGTCGGTCCGTGCGGAGGTCGTGGGGTTCATCAGCTCGCCCGGGTCCGCCACGTGGTCCAGCCCGACGACGTGGGCGAGCTCGTGGACGACGATGGCCCGCGCCTCCTCGAAGCCACCGGGCCCGGCGAGGATCTCCGTGAGGTCCGGCCCGTCGAGGACCAGCCGCCCTGCGGCCAGCCACGTCCCCGCGCCGTCCGCGCCGGGCACGGCCGCGGAACCGCCGACCCCGGCCACCTGCCCCGCGAGCTCCGGGACCTCGGACGCGTCCGACCACGCGACGAGCACCGGCACCCAGCCGTCGCCGTAGCGCTCGGGCTGGATGAGCAGGCGGTCGAGCGCCGGGGCCTCGTCTGTCGCGCCAGCCGGCACGAACGCGAGCCCGGTGGCCGCCGAGATGATCGCCACCGCGTCCGCGACGATGACGTCGCCCTGCGGCGGGGCGCCGTCCGCGCGCACGACGTAGGTCACCGGGCGGCAGGGGTCGTAGCCGACCGGGTGCCCGGCGTCGGTGAGGTGCAGGAAGGCGTGCGACCCCTGCGTCGTGACCTCGACGGGGGCGAGCGGGCGACCCGTCGACAGTGCGGGCTCCGGCACCGCGACCGCGCGCCCGTCGATGGTCACGTAGACCTCGGGGCGCACCTGACCCAGCAGGGCTGACGGGTCCACCGACCAGCCGTCGAGCCGCCCCACGACGAGGAGACCCGCGGCGAGCACCAGCAGGACGAGCGTCCCGGGCGTCCGACGACGGGCGCGCCGGCGCGGCCGGGCGGACGGGACCGCAGGGCCGGGGTCCCCGGGGCCCTGCTCGTCGACGCCGCTCACCACGTCAGTCTGGCAGGCGGGCATCCCGCCTGTCGGTCCGGTGTGCGCGCCACCCCTGCGACGGTCCACGATAGGCACGTGCTGCGAGCCCTTCTGCTGGAGAACCTCCACCCCCTGGCCACCACGATCCTGCGGAACGACGGGGTCGAGGTGACCACCCGGTCCGGAGCCCTGGACGAGGACGAGCTCGTCGCGGCCCTGGCCGGGGTGCAGATGCTGGGCATCCGCTCCAAGACCCAGGTGACCGAGCGGGTGCTCGCGGCCTGTCCCGACCTCGTGGCCGTCGGCGCCTACTGCATCGGCACCAACCAGGTGGACCTGAGGGCAGCGGCCGAGCGCGGCATCGCGGTCTTCAACGCCCCGTTCTCCAACACCCGCTCCGTCGTCGAGCTGGCGCTGGCCGAGATCATCGCGCTGACCCGGCGGTTGACGGAGCGCGACCGCGCCCTGCACGCCGGTGTCTGGGACAAGTCGGCCGACGGAGCGCACGAGGTGCGCGGGCGCACCCTGGGCATCGTCGGCTACGGCAACATCGGCACCCAGCTCTCGGTGCTCGCCGAGTCGCTCGGCATGTCGGTGGTCTTCTACGACTCGGCCGAGCGGCTGTCGCTCGGCAACGCCCGGCGCCTCGACTCGCTCGACGAGCTGCTCGAGATCGCCGACGTCGTCACCCTCCACGTCGACGGCAGGGACGGCAATGCCGGGCTGTTCGGCCCGGCGCAGTTCGCCCGCATGCGTCCGGGCGCGATCTTCCTCAACCTGTCGCGCGGGTTCGTCGTGGACTACGCGGCGCTGCGCGAGGGGATCCTGTCGGGCCAGGTCGGAGGCGCGGCGGTGGACGTCTTCCCGCACGAGCCGAAGTCGCGCGGCGACGCGTTCGAGTCGGACCTGCGCGGGCTGCCCAACGTCATCCTCACCCCGCACATCGGCGGCTCCACCGAGGAGGCGCAGGAGGCGATCGGCCAGTTCGTCTCCAACAAGCTGCGCGACTACCGCACGCACGGCTCGACGATGCTCAGCGTCAACCTGCCCAACCTGGCGCTCGACGCCCGCACCGGCTCGCACCGGCTGGCCCACCTGCACCGCAACACCCCCGGCGTGCTGGCCGGGATCAACCGCACGCTGGCGGAGCACGACGTCAACATCGAGGGTCAGCTCCTGGCCACCCGCGGCGAGCTGGGGTACGTCGTGACGGACGTCGCAGCCGACCTCGGCCCCGACGTGTGCGACGTGCTCGCGGCCATGCCGCAGACGATCCGCCTGCGCGTCCTGTCCTGATCACGCGGCGCGAGCGGGCCGTCCGCGCCCCGGCGTCGGGCCGCGGCGCGGCCGGCCGGCGCGTCAGCCGGTCTTGCGCCGGAAGGTGCGCTTGCCGCTGCTGGTGACCTCGGACCCGTGGACGATCCCGGTGTTCTGCCGGCCCTCGGCCGTGCGGTGCGCGGTGTCCTGCTTGCGGGCCAGCGCCTCGCGGAACTTGGCCTTGGCGTCCTGCGGCTCGCCGCTCGGCTCCGCGTCCGGGGTCAGGTCGGTCTCGGCCATCGTGGTGCCTCTCGTGACGCGAACAGCACCGGTGGGTGCCTCCTGCGCCTGACGGTACGCGCTCGCGGGCGCCGGCGGGGTGTCGTCCCGCCTCGGCACGCCGCTAGCGTCGTGCCATGGACATGCCCCTGCGTCGGGCCGGCCGTACCGGTCTGGACCTGCCCGTCGTCTCCCTCGGCCTGTGGCAGAACTACGGCGACGCGGACCCGTTCGCCACCCAGCGCGCCATCGTCCTCGGCGCCGTGGACCGCGGGATCACGCACCTTGACCTGGCCAACAACTATGGCCCGCCGCCCGGGTCGGCCGAGGCCAACCTCGGCCGCATCCTCGCGACCGACCTGCGCTCGATGCGCGACCAGCTCGTCGTGACGACCAAGGCGGGGTACCGCCAGTGGCCGGGGCCGTACGGCGAGTTCGGCTCCCGGAAGTACCTGCTCGCCTCGCTCGACCAGTCCCTGACGCGGCTCGGGCTCGACCACGTGGACATCTTCTACAGCCACCGCTTCGACCCGGGCACGCCGCTGGCCGAGACCCTCGGCGCCCTGGCGACGGCGGTGGCCACGGGCAAGGCCAGGTACGCCGGGATCAGCTCGTACTCGGCCCAGCGCACGCGGGAGGCCGTGGCGGTCGCGGCACGGATCGGGCTGCCCCTGGCCGTGCACCAACCGTCGTACTCGATGCTCAACCGGTGGGTCGAACGGCCGGCGACGCCGGACGGTGCCAGCCTGCTCGACGTCGCGGGCCAGGCGGGCCTCGGGGTGGTCGCCTTCTCACCGCTCGCGCAGGGCATGCTGACCGGTCGCTACCTCGACGGCATCCCCGCCGGCTC
>NZ_DAORSQ010000009.1:0-27496 GCF_035443605.1 Actinotalea sp.
GTGGGCCCCGTGGGACTCGAACCCACAACCTACGGATTAAAAGTCCGCAGCTCTGCCATTGAGCTAGAGGCCCGGACCTGGGCGACCCCGACGAGGGCCCACCCGAGGGAGGCCTCGTGACCGCCCACGCCCGCGGAGTCAGGGTACGCGGGCGAGGCGCCGCTGAGGGGCGAGTGCCGGACGTCGCGAGTCGCCCTGCGCTACCGCCCCGCGAACCCCTCGTCCCCCGGCGAGACGTTCGCGTACCGCACTGCCGTGCGCGGGCGGGCCATCATCGGGGCGACGGCGTCACGCCAGGTGGCGTAGTGCGCGGTCTGCTTGTGCGCGGCCGCCGCGTCCTCGTCGAGGTAGATCTCCACGAGGACCACGTGCGACGCGTCGGCGCGGTCGGTCAGGACGTCGAACCGCACGACCCCCGGCTCCGAGCGGCTCGCGGTCGCGTTGGCCTCGGTCGCGGCGAGGAAGTGCTCGACCTGGTCGGCCGCCACGACGATGTCCACGTGCACGACGAGCAGGCTCATGGCGCCGACCCTACGCCCGCCCGCCACGACCGCCACGAGCACCGCCTTCGCCGCAGCCGCGCCCGCCGCACCAGCCGCGCCCGCTGCGCCAGCCGCACCAGCCGGGCCCGCAGCCCCGCCGTCCTCGCAGCGCCGGCCGCCGTCCGCCGGCCGCCGGCCGGCTCCACCGGCGCCTCGGCCCCGGCGGACGTGGCCTCGTGCGCGGTCACGGCGGGGGCCAGCAGCGCGAGCAGGGCGGACTGGTCCATCATGGGAGCTCCAGACGATCACCGTCACCGTGGACGGGTGCCGCACCGTGCGGCCCACCCGTTCGACGCACGGACGGCCGGGGGCAGGACATCGCGTGAGATGTCCTCGCCGGCCGTCCCCGTGCGTCGACAGGTCAGCCGGGAGCACCGGTCCACCACGCGGAAGGAACCACGATGCGCTACCTCATGCTGGTCCGGGTGCCAGAGGACGCCGACCCGGGGCCAGAAGACACCGACCCCCGCCCCTGGTACGACGAGGCGGTCCGGCGCGGGCAGCACCTCGGGGGCGAGCGGCTGCGCCCCGCGGACGACGCGACGACGGTGACCGCGTGGCACGGGGTCCCGGCGGTGACCCACGGACCGTTCGCCGAGGTCGCCGAGCAGATCGTCGGCTTCGACCTGCTCGAGGTGGCGAGCCAAGAGGAAGCCGTCGCGGTGGCCGCCGGTCACCCGGTCGCCCGGTTCGGGGCGCTCGAGCTGCGCGCGCTGTGGCCGCACGAGGGGCACGACGGCGCGTGGGTCCCGGTCGAGGACCCGGGGGCACCCACGCCCGAGGAGGAGCCGTTCGACGGTGCGGCGAGCTACCTGCTGCTCATGGCCTCGGTCCCGTCCGCCCCGCAGCCGGGTAGCGCCGCCGAGGGTGCGGCCGTCGACGGGACCACGCCGGACTGGGTCGCCGAGATGGGCCGACGCGACATCGACCGGGGTGGTGAGCCGCTGCGCCCGGCCGAGGAGGCGATCACGGTGCGGGTGCGCGACGACCGCACCCTCATCACCCACGGACCCTTCGCCGAGCTGGCCGAGCAGGTCGGGGGGTACAACCTCATCGCCGCGGCCGACCTCGACGAGGCGATCGAGGTCGCCGGCTCGCACCCCGCCGCGCGGCACGGTGCCATCGAGATCCGCCCGCTGTGGCCCATGTGAGCACGGGCGCCGCGCCGGACGACGACGCCGCCGACGCCGGGCGCGCGGGCGCTGAGGCGGGAGCGCCCTGGGCGACGAGCGACGGAGCGTCCGGGGAGGCGGTCCGGCGCGCCTTCGCCGAGGAGTGGGCCGGCGTCGTCGCGACCCTCATCCGGCTCACCGGTGACTGGTCGCTGGCGGAGGACTGCGCGCAGGAGGCGTTCGCTGCGGCCCACGTCCGCTGGGCCGACGACGGCGTGCCGCAGCGGCCGGGCGCCTGGCTCACCACCGTGGCCCGCAACCGCGCCCGCGACCGGCTGCGGCGCCGGGCGGTCGAGCAGCGCCGGGTGGCCGAGCTGGCGGCCCTCGCCGACCGGCTCGCACCGGACGACGGGCCGGAGGGCCCGGCCGACGACGACGTCCTGCCGGACGACAGGTTGCGCCTGGTCTTCACCTGCTGCCACCCGGCGTTGCCCGTCGACGCCCAGGTGGCCCTGACCCTGCGCACGGTCTGCGGTCTGACCGTCGGGGAGATCGCGCGGGCCTTCCGCACCTCGGAGCCGGCGATGGCCAAGCGGCTGGTCCGGACCCGAGGCACGATCGCGCACGCCCGCATCCCCTACCGCGTCCCGCAGGCGCATCAGCTGGCGCCCCGGCTCGCCGCCGTCCTGGCCGTGGTGTACCTCGTGTTCACCGAGGGGTACGCGGCCACGTCCGGCGCCTCGCCGGTCCGCACCGACCTGTGCGCTGAGGCGATCCGCCTCGGCCGGCTGCTCGCCGACCTCCTGCCCGGCGAGCCGGAGGTGCACGCGGCACTGGCCCTCATGCTGCTGCACGACGCGCGACGGCCGGCCCGCGTCGGCCACGGCGGATCGCTCGTGCCGCTGGACGAGCAGGACCGCGACCGCTGGGACCGGGGGGCGATCGACGAGGGCGTGCGCGCCCTGCGGACGGCGCAGGGGCTGGCCGCGGCCGATGCCCCCTACCTGCTGCAGGCCGAGATCGCGGCATGCCACAGCACGGCGTCGGCCGCGCGGCTCACGCCGTGGGTGACGGTGGTGCACCTGTACGACCGGCTGCTCGTCGTCGCGCCGTCGCCGCACGCCCGCCTGGCCCGCGCGGTCGCGGTCGGGATGGCGGAGGGCCCCGACGTCGGCCTCGCTGACCTGCGGGGACTCGTCGCGAGCGGAGCGGTCGACGGCCTCGCGGCCGTTCCCGCCGCCGAGGCCGACCTGCTCCGCCGTGCCGGCCGGCTGGTCGAGGCGGTCGCCGCGTACGAGCGTGCCGTCGCGGCGGCGCAGACGGATGCCGAGCGAGGCCACCTGCTGCGCCGCCTCGCGGAGGTGTCGGCCGCCGACGGTCAGCTGTCGTGAGCCGAGGGCCCGTCCGGTCCGGCGGCGCGTACCCTGCGCCCATGGCAGCACCCCGGACCCGCGCGGCCCGGTACGCGCGTCGGCGCGCGCGTCGGATGGCCGCCGTCGACCACGACCTCAGCGCCGAGCAGTGGGACGCGCTGACGGCGGCGTGGGGTGGCTGCGCCTACTGCGGCGCCGCCGGTGTTCCGCTGCAGCGCGACTGCGTCCTGCCGATCTCCCGTGGCGGACGCTACACGCTCGACAACATCGCCCCCGCGTGCGCATCGTGCAACGCGAGCAAGTGCAACGACGAGGTCACCGGCTGGCTGCGACGCAAGCGCCTCGACGAGCGCGCGTTCCTCGAGCGCCACGTCCGGGTCCAGGCGGACCTCGGCGCGCGGTTCGGGCCTGAGCGGATCGCCGACCCCTGAGCCCACGGCGGGTGCAGCGGTCGGCCGCGTGACCGACCCCTCAGTGGTGCCCGCGCACCTTCATCCGCGGCGGGCGGCCGTCTGGGTCGACCATGGTCCGGTAGGCCGGTGCCGCGAGGCGCCGCTGCCACGGCGTCGGGACGGCCATGACGTGCGTGCGCAGCCGCCCGGCCGGGCGCGGGCCCCCGCACCCGCCGGCGTACCAGGCGTCGAGCTCGGCGACGCTGCCGCGCAGCGTCGCGACGGCCGTGTCGACGTCGAGCAGGGCGTCGTCGTCGGGCAGCTCGAGGTGCTCGCGCCACAGCTCCAGGCGCAGGTCCCGCGCGAACGTCCGCGCACCGTCGCCCAGCCCGGCGGGGTCCCGGGGCTCGCGGGGGTCGCGCCGGGAGTCCACGACGGCAGCCGTGAGCTCGGAGTCGTGCGTCCAGGACCGCCGGTTGAAGTTGTCGCTGCCGACCGTCGCCCACACGTCGTCGACGACGCAGACCTTGGAGTGCACGTACACGGGCAGCCCCGCGGGGCTCTCCAGGTCGCAGATGAGCACGCGGTCGCCGCCCGCCTCGCGCACGATGTCGAGCGCCTGCGTGTGCCCGTGCAGGGCGACGGGGAACGTCTGCTCGGCGGCCTGGTCGGGGAACCGCGGTACGACGACGACGAGGTGCAGCCCGGGCGAGCGGCGCAGGGCCTGGGCGAACACGCGCGCGATGCTCGTCGACCAGAGGTACTGGTCCTCGAGGTACACGAGGCGCTGCGCCCGGCCCAACGCCTTGGCGTAGCCGCGGGCGATGCTCCGCTCGCCGAAGGGTGCGAACGGGTAGCCCGGCCGGCGGTTGGGGTAGGTGCGCAGCAGCTGGACGGCGCAGGTCCCCGTGGCGGCAGGGTCCGGCAGCGGGTCCGGCAGCGGGTCCGCGCCGCGCTCTGGCCCGTCCAGCCGGTGCTGGATGAGGCGCCACGGCCCTCGGGTCAACGAGGCAGGGTCGGCCCAGCGCTCGCGGAACACCTCTTCGACGTCACGCACCGCGGGTCCGCGCACCGCGATCTGCACGTCGTGCCACGCGGCCTCGCCGCCGTACCACGTCGCGAACGGCATGTGCTGCGGGTCGCCGTGGTGGTCGGCGTCGTCGCGCCGGCTGTGGGCGACGTCGATGCCGCCGAGGAAGGCCACGTCCAGCTCCGGGCGGCCCGGGTGGCGCAGCACGACGAACTTCTGGTGGTGGCTGCCGAAGGGCCGGACGCGGTGGTCCAGCAGCACCCTGCCGCCCGCCGCGTTGACCACCTCGGAGAAGCGCCGGTTCTGCCGCCGGGCGAACCGCATCCGGTCGAGCTGCGACCGCCAGACCAGCCCGCGCACGTCGACACCGCGCCGCGCGGCCCGCGCGAGCAACGTGGCGACGGTGGTGCCGTCGTCGCGGACCAGCTCGTCGGGGTCCACCCGCCAGCCTGCGAGCATCACCAGGTCCCCGGCCCGGGTGCCGTCAACCGCCTCGGCCAGCGCGGCGAAGTAGGGCCGCCCGTGCACGAGCGGGCGCACCGCGTTGCCCTCGGTCCAGGTGCGCAGGTCCGTGTACCGGTTGCCGCGCTGCACCGCGGTGAGGAACCACGCGTGGAACGGCTCCGTCGGGGCGGGTTCGGGCACCGCGAGGTCGTCGGGCGTCACGAGGCGGACGCCCTCCCGATGGATCTCCAGGCGGTACGTGCCCACACCCCCACCGTGTCACACGCACGGCCCGCGCGCCGGGGACCCGGTGGATGGATCGCCCCGGATGGCGCCTCGGCCCGCACCCACGAGGGTTCAGGGCGAGACGTGGAACGGCTGGATCGCCCCCGGCGGGATCGCGGCGAAGCGCCCGCCCTGGAAGTCCTCGAGCGCCTGGAGGATCTCGGCCCGGGTGTTCATGACGAACGGGCCGTAGGCGACCACGGGCTCGCGGATGGGCAGCCCGCCGAGCACGAAGACCTCCCACGTGGGCGTGCGCGAGTCCTGGGCCGGCGCCCCGTGGAAGGTCAGGGTGTCGCCGCCCGGGGAGAAGACCGCCATGTCCCCGGTGCTCACCGGGACGCCATCGGGTCCCACGCGGCCGGAGCCAGCCAGCGTGTACGCCAGGGCGTTGAAGTCGGCCGGCCACGGGATGGTCGTGCTCGCCCCCGGGGCGAGCGTGAGGTGCAGCACCGTGACCGGGGTGCGGGAGACGCCGGGGCCCGTGTGCCCGTCGAGATGGCCGGCGAGCAGCCGCACCAGCGCGCCGCCGTCGGCGGACGAGAGCAGTACGACGTCGGCGGGGGACAGGTCCTGGTAGGCGGGCTCGACCCACTTCTGGGCGCGCGGCAGGTTGATCCACAGCTGCACCCCGTGGAACAGGCCGCCGGACATCACCAGGTGCTCGGGCGGGGTCTCGATGTGCATGACGCCCGAGCCCGCGGTCATGTACTGCGTCGCGCCGTCGGCGATCGACCCGCCGCCGCCGTGGGAGTCCTGGTGCACGAACTCGCCGTCGATGATGTAGGTGAAGGTCTCGAAGCCGCGGTGCGGGTGCCACGGCGTGCCCTTGGGCTCGCCCGGCGCGTACTCGACCTCGCCCATCTGGTCCATGTGGATGAACGGGTCGAGCAGGCGCGTGTCGATCCCGGCGAACGCGCGGCGGACGGGGAACCCCTCGCCCTCGTTGCCCGACGGTGCGCGGGTGCGCGAGAGCACGGTGCGCGCGGTCGCCCCGGCGGGGGCGGTGGACAGGCTCGGGACGGTCAACGGGTCTGCGGTGACAGCGGGCACGGGGCACCTCCTGGTCGGATGCTCTCACAACATGATTGAACTCTCAACCATTCCGAGCGGCGCAGGTCCCGCACCGCCGCGCCACGGGGCCCTAGGGTCGTCGGGTCGGGACGGGCGGAGCAGGGGGACCAGGGCGATGGTGCGCACGATGATGCAGGGCGTCGTCGGGCCGGTCGGCAGCGCCGCCTCGGCGGTCGACCTGCCCTGGCCGGTGCTGGTCGCCGTCGCCGTCGTGCTGGTGCTGGGCCGACGGTCGAGGGCAAGGCCACGGCGGCGCCCTCGTGTCCGCCCGCAGACGAGGACGCCGGCCGTGGGCGAGCTCTGGTTCGCGTGGGTGCCCTTCGAGGACCGGCCGGGCGGCAAGGACCGACCCGTGCTGGTGCTGGGGGTCGGCCACCCCGCGTGCACGGTCGCCCGCCTCACCTCGCAGGACAAGAGCGCGCGCCGCGACCACGTGCGGATCCCCGACGGCATGCCGGGGCTCACGCGGCCGAGCTGGGTCAGCCTGCGCCCCGTGCAGGTGCAGCGCTCCGACCTGCGCCGTCGCCTCGGTGACCCGGGTGAAGCGCTCGTGGCGTGGTACCACGGGCTCATGCCGCGGCCGAATCTGCCGACGAAAGAGGGGTGAGGATCCGCGCGCTGCCCGTCGGTCCCCAGGCTGCGGACCTCCCCGCCGGCTGGGGCGCGTCGCCGTGCCTCGACGTCGCGGGCGCATGACGATGGCCGTCGACAGGCGCGAGCTGAGCCTCGCCGAGCGGGAGCTGGTCCGGCGGATCGTCGTCGGCATGTTCGTGGGGGGCGCCGTGGTGTCAGCGGTCACGCTCGCCACGACCCCGCAGTCCGCCCGCGTCGTGCTCGTCCAGGGCGGGGTGGCGCTGCTCTTCGCGTTCTCGGCCGTGACGTTGCTGCTGGTTCCCCGACCGTCCACGCGGCTGTTCGAGCTCTCCGGCGTCTGGGGCATCGCGCTGACGGGCGTGATCATCGCGGGTGCCGAGCCGCCGGGCATGTCACCCGTCTACCTGCTGTGGCCCGTGGCGCTCATGGCCTGGTTCAGCTCGACCCCCGTGCTCGTCGCGACGTTCGTCTGGATGGTCGCGACCCTGGGCCTCGCGCTCGCGGTCAACCCCACCGCCGAGCCGGTGGTCGACGCGTTCATCGCGACCGTGACGACCGTCGGCCTCGTGGCCGCGCTCGTCGGCCTGCTCACGCGTCAGCAGGCCCGGCTGCGCGCCGACCTCGCCGCCGCGGCCGACACCGACCCGCTCACCGGCCTGCTCAACCGCAGGGCGTTCCACCCGCGCTTCGAGGCGCTGCTCGCGGACGCGGCCGACCGCCAGCGACCCCTGAGCATCGTCATGCTCGACCTGGACCACTTCAAGCGGATCAACGACCAGCACGGCCACCACGTCGGGGACGAGGTGCTGGCCCAGCTCGGCGGGATCCTGCGCGCGGCCTCGCGCGAGGGCGACCTCGTCGCACGCCTCGGCGGGGAGGAGTTCGCCGTCGCACTGCCCGGGGCGGGGACCGAGGAGGCGCTGGCGTACACCACGCGGGTGGCCCAGGCGCTGTGGTCGGCCCGCACGGCTGCGACGGTCACGCCGTCGACGAGCGCCGGCATCAGCGCGCTCACCACCGACCACGAGGCCGCGGACCTCCTGCTGCGCCGAGCGGACGCCGCGCTGTGCGCGGCGAAGACGGGCGGCCGCAACCGCCCGGCCGTGTGGGCGACGCCGATCGCCGTGGGACAGCGCTTCGCGGTGACGAGCGGGCTCTGACCCGGCTCAGACGTCGGCGGGTCCGGACGCCCACGACGGCGGCGGGGGAGCCGCCACCGGAGGCGCCGGCGGCGGTGGGGTCGCGGGTGCTGGCGCCGGCGCGGGCGGCGGTGCCGGCGCGCCGGCTGGCGGCGGCGGGGCCACGGCCCCCGGCGGCGGGGCGGCAGCTGCCATCCCGGGCGGTGGCGGTGGCGGTGGGGTCGCCGTCTTGAGGGCGAACGAGCGGATGGCGCCGCGCTGCTCCATCTCGCGCAGCGCCACCGTGACGCGCTCGTGGTCCTCGGGGGACGGTGCGCGGCCCGTGAGCTCGAGGTAGGCGAGCACGCCGAGGTCGTGGAAGTACCGGTCGGCGTCACCGCCACCCGGGACGTTGACCCCGGAGCTCGCCAGCGCCGTGTCGGCCTTCGCCGCCAGGTCGCTCGCCGCGGCCTTGGCCTTGTCGAGGAATCCCATCTCCGACCTCCCGATCCGTGCGGTGACCTGCGCGAAGACCCGCTGAACAGCCTACGCAGCGGACGGCTGCGCGGATAGAGTCAGAGGCACCAGGGCCCTGCCGCGCACCGCGGCGACGACGACGTCGGAGGGATGCCAGCCATGACCGTCTACGGATCGCTGTTCACCCAGTTCCAGGAGAGCGCCTCGGCGGACCCCTTCGCCCTGCAGGGCAAGAAGATGCTCAAGATCCAGATGCGCTACGGCCCGGTCTGGGCCAGGACGGGGTCGATGGTCGCCTACCAGGGCGACGTGCGGTTCGCCAAGAAGGGCTCCGGCGGCCTGAGCGCCATGGTGAAGTCGGCCATGACCGGTGAGGGCGTGGACATGATGGAGTGCACGGGCGACGGCGAGCTGTTCGTCGCCGACCGCGCGGCCGACGTCCAGGTGCTCTACCTCGACAACGACGCGCTGTCCGTCAACGGGGCCAACGTGCTGGCGTTCTCGTCCTCGATCGCGTGGGACATCCACAGGATCGCGGCCCGTGGCGCCGCAATGACCGGCGGCCGCTACAACGTGGGCCTGCGCGGCACGGGGTACGTCGCGGTGACCACCTCGGGCGAGCCGGTGGCGCTCGACGTCGGGGCGTCGCCGACGTTCGCCGACGCGCACGCCGTCGTGCTCTGGACGGCCGGGGTGACGATGGACGTGCGTGTGGACACGGGTGGCCTCGCGTCGATGCTGCGCGGCGGTACCGGCGAGACGCTCCAGATGGCGTTCGGCGGCCAGGGGCACGTCGTCGTCCAGCCGGCCGAGTCCGTCATCCAGGGCGGGGCCCAGGCCGCACCGTCCCCCGGTGGGCACGGCGGTCTGGGCGGGCTCCTCGGCGGTTGAGCGGGCCGGCGATGTCACGTCGTGGGCGGGCCGCACCCGCCGCCGTGGGTCTCGCGGTGCTGGCGCTCGCCGCCTGCGGCGCCGACACCGCGGCACCGGTCGAGCACCGCGGTGAGGTCCGGGAGGTGAGCCTCGGAGCCCTGGACGCCACGGATGTCGCGGCGGCCGAGACAGCCTTCGGCCTCGACCTGCTGCACGCGGTGTGCGCCGGTCGACCGGGCGAGAACCTCCTGGTCTCCCCGACGTCGGTGGCCCAGGCGCTGGGTCTGCTCTACCCCGCGGCGGGCGGGGAGACGGGGACGGCGCTGGGCGCCCTGCTCCACCTGCCGGCGTGGTCGCCCGACGTCGTCGCGGCCGTCCAGCGGCGCACCGCCGCGCTGGCGGGGCTGGCGTACGACGGGGACCTGGACGACGAGGACGCACCGGACAGCCTGCGCCTGAGCAACCGGGTGTGGACCGACCTCGACATCGAGCCCGACCCGGCCTACCTCGACGACGTCGCGACAGCCTTCGACGCCGGGGTGCAGTCGGTCGACTTCGCCGGGGACCCGGCCGGGGCGACGGACCGGGTCAACGAGGCCGTGGCGCGCGACACCGCCGGGCTCATCGACCCGCTCCTCGACGCCCCGGTGGCGCCCAGCACCGTCGTCGTGCTCACGAACGCCCTGCACCTGCAGGCGCGCTGGGCGGTGCCCTTCACCGACACCGCGGACGGCCAGTTCGCCGCGCCCGGCGGCGACGTCACCGTCGACATGATGACCGGGTCCCGGGGGCGGGCCCGCAGCGCCGACGGGTGGCAGCAGGTCGAGCTGGGCTACCGGGACGGCACGCTCACCGCCCTCGCGGTGCTCCCGCCACCGGGCACCGACCCGTGCGCGGTGGACGGTGCCGTGGTCGAGGCCCTGGCCGGCGCCGGGTCGGAGGAGGTCGAGGTCGCCCTGCCGCGCCTCGACCTGGAGCAGACCCACCAGCTGCTCGACGTGCTGGCGGGCATGGGGCTGCCCGTCGAGGGCGACTACGCCGGGCTCGGCCGCGAGGGGCTGGCCGTCAGTGCCGTGGTGCACAAGACGCTGCTCCGGGTCGACGAGGCCGGCACCGTCGCGGCCGCGGCGACCGGGGTGGTCATCGAGGAGTCCGCCGCGGAGCCCCTCGAGCGGGTCAGCTTCGACCGGCCGTTCCTCCTGCTGCTCACGGACACCGCGACCGGCTCACCGCTGTTCGTCACGGTCGTGACGGACCCGACGGGCTGACCGGCCGGGCGGGCCGACGCACCCGACGGACCGACGGGCCAGGCGGAAGGGCCGGCCGGCTCGGCTGTGACGCTGACGACGCGCCTGCCGCACCCTGCACGCCCGCCATGCGCTGATCGGTGAGGGACCCAAGACCCTGGCGCGAGGCGCAACCGACGGCGAGATTCGGGGTGAGGGAGGTGTCCGGTGCTCTTCCGGGACCGGGTGGACGCCGGCCGCCGGCTCGCCGAGCGGCTGACGCACCTGAGGGGCCAGGGGACGGTGGTGCTCGGCCTGCCGCGGGGCGGGGTACCCGTCGCCGCGGAGGTCGCCGACGCCCTGGGCGCACCGCTGGACGTGGTCCTCGTCCGCAAGCTGGGCCTCCCGTCGAGGCCTGAGCTGGCCATGGGTGCGATCGGCGAGGGCGGCGTGCGGGTGCTGGACGAGCGCCTCGTGGGCGCGGCGCACGTCGGTGCGGCGGCGCTGGCGGCCGTGGAGCGCCGCGAGGCCGCCGAGCTCGAGCGGCGCGCGCTGACCTTCCGCGGTGGGCGGCCGGCCCTCGACCTCGCGGGCCGTACGGCCGTGGTGGTCGACGACGGCGTCGCCACGGGATCCACCGCGCGAGCGGCGTGCCAGGTGGTTCGCGCGCTCGGCGCCGCGCGGGTGGTGCTCGCGGTGCCCGTCGCCCCGCGCGGCTGGGTCGCCGAGATGGGCGGGAGCGCAGACGAGTACGTCGCGCTGAGCACGCCGGAGCCCTTCTGGGCGATCGGCCGGTTCTACGGCGACTTCCGGCAGACCACGGACGCGCAGGTCGTGGCGTGCCTGGGGCGCTCGGGCGCCGGGGGTGCGCCGACCGGCGGACCCGGGTCCGTGGCTCCGGCGTCACCCGGACCCACGCCCGCAGGGTGCGACGACGACGTCGTGGTGGCCGGGGCGGTGGCGCTCGCCGGGCACCTGTCGGTCCCGTCCGGTGCCGGTGGCCTCGTCGTCTTCGCCCACGGCAGCGGCAGCAGCCGGCTCAGCCCGCGCAACCGGTACGTCGCCGAGGTGCTCGGGGAGGGTGGCCTGGGCACCCTGCTGCTCGACCTGCTCACGGCAGACGAGGAGGGCGACCGGGCGAAGGTCTTCGACATCGAGCTGCTCGCTGGGCGCCTTGCCGACGCTGCGCGATGGGTGACGGGGCGTCCCGAGACGGCCGGGTTGCCGCTGGGCCTCTTCGGTGCCAGCACGGGTGCCGCGGCGGCCCTGTGGGCCTCGACGGCAGCCGGCCTGGACGTCCGCGCCGTGGTGAGCCGCGGTGGTCGGCCGGACCTGGCATGGCCGCGGCTCGACGCCGTGACGGCGCCGACCCTGCTCGTCGTGGGCGGTCGGGACACGGCGGTGCTCGAGCTCAACCGCCAGGCCAGGGCGCGTCTGCGGTGCACCAGCGAGCTGGTCGTGGTGCCGGGGGCGACGCACCTCTTCGAGGAACCGGGGACGCTGCGCCAAGTGGCGGTGGCGGCGCGGGACTGGTTCGTGCAGTACCTCGGCCCTCCGACCGAGCGTGGTCAACCCGGCGGTTGAGGATGCCGCACCCAGGCTGTCGACTCGCCCGGCAGCAGCCCGTCGACCACCGGTGCGGAGGAGAGCAGCACCTCGCCAGGCGGCAGCGGTGCTGGGTCAACCAGGAGGTTGAGCACGACGCGGACGGTCTCCCGGGCCCCGTGCAGGTCGAAGGCGAGCAGGCCGGCCGTGCCGCCGTGCGCCTCGTCCGGCCAGGTGAGCCGCCCCCGGCCGAGGGCGCCGGAGGCCCTGCGGGCCGCGAGGGCGTCGCGGTAGAGGTGCAGCATCGACCCCGGATCGGCGCGCTGGGCCTCGACGGTGAGGGCGGCCCAGCCCTCGGGCATCGGCAGCCAGGTCGGGCCGGACCCCTCGGGCGAGAACCCGTACGGCGGGCGCTCGCCCGACCACGGCACGGGGATGCGGCACCCGTCGCGGCCGCGCGAGGTGCGCCCGGACCGCTCCCAGATCGGGTCCTGCAGGGCGCCGTGCGGCAGGTCCTCGACCTGGGGCAGGCCGAGCTCCTGGCCGTTGTAGACGTAGGCGGCCCCGGGCAGCGCGAGGAGCACGAGCGCGATGGCGCGGGCCCGCCGGGCGCCGAGGGCGAGGTCGACCGTCCCCGCGGCGGTGGCCCCGGGCACGTAGGCGCCGGCGAGCACCCCTCCCGCGCCCAGCCGCGAGACCGACCGCGGCGTGTCGTGGTTGTCGGTCACCCAGGTGGTGGGGGCTCCGACCAGGGCGTTCGCCGCGAGCGACTCGTCGATCGCGGCGCGCAGGCCGGGCCCGTCGAACCCCGCGTGCACGAACCGGAAGTTGAAGGCCAGGTGCATCTCGTCCGGACGGACGAACAGTGCGACGACGTCGTCGGGCGCCCCCGTCTCCACGACGGCCATCCGATCCCCCGGATAGGCGTCCAGCACACGGCGCAGCGCCCGGTAGACCCCGTGCACGGGTGAGGAGGCGTCCTTGGCGATCACGGGGGTGCCGTCCGGGGTGTCCGGCCAGGCGTCGTCCTTGATGAGCGCGTCCGAGACGTCGATCCGGAAGCCGTCGACCCCGCGGTCCAGCCAGAACCGCAGCACCAGCTCGAACTCGGCCAGCACGGCCGGGTGGCGCCAGTTGAGGTCCGGCTGCTCGGCCGCGAACAGGTGGTAGTACCACTGGCCGGCCGTGCCGTCGGGCTCGGTCACCCGGGTCCAGGAGGGCCCGCCGAACACCGAGCGCCAGTTGGTCGGTGGCAGCGCGCCGTCCGGGCCGCGCCCGTCGAGGAAGAGGTATCGCGCCCGCTCGGGGCTGCCGGGCCCGGCGGTGACGGCGGCCCGGAACCACGCGTGCTGGTCCGACGTGTGGTTGGGCACGAAGTCGAGGGTCACCCTGATCCCGCGTGCGTGCGCCGCCGCGAGCAGCGCGTCCATGTCGGCCAGGGAGCCGAAGAGCGGATCGATCGCCCGGTAGTCGCTGATGTCGTAGCCGTGGTCGACCTGGGGGCTGGCGAAGCAGGGGCTGATCCACAGGGCGTCCACGCCCAGCCAGGCCAGGTGGTCGAGGCGTTCGGTGATCCCGCGCAGGTCGCCCAGCCCGTCACCGTCGGCGTCGGCGAAGGACCTCGGGTAGACCTGGTACACCACGGCGTCGCGCCACCACTGCGTCACGGGTCCACGCTAGCCGCGACGCGCAGGCGCGGCCGGTGGCGTCAGCCGCCGACGGTCGGGTCCGTGGACCCCGGGCCGCCCTCGCTGGTCGGCTCGGGCCCCTCGCCCTGGGCCTTGCGGCGTCGATCCTGCTCGAGGCGCCACAGGAAGTCCGGGTCGTCGTCTGGCGCGAGCGGTCCGGGCCGACGTGCCGGCCACGGGCGCCCGCCGGGGCTCGACGGCGCCCGGGGCGTGCGCAGCGCTCCGGGGCCGCCGCGGCGCGCGCGGCTGATGAGGACCCAGGCGATGGGACCCACGACGGGGAACAGCACGATGACGGCGACCCAGCCCCACCGCGTGAGGTCGGCGTGCTCGGCCGGCTCGCTGCGCGACAGATCGATGAGCGCGTAGAGGGCCAGCGCGAAGGGCACCACGTAGATCAGGGCCTTTGCCATCCCTCCAGCCTAGGCGCGTCGCGGCCCCGGCACCCGGGCGGCCGCTGCGCCCTAGGCTGGCCGGGTGCCCCTGATCGTCTACTCCGCGCTGCGCCTCGCCGTCCTGGCCGTCGCGATGGCCGGGCTGTGGGCCGCCGGGATGGGTGGCTGGCTGCTCGTCGTCGTCGCGGCGCTCGCGGCGTGGGCGATCTCCTACGTCGTGCTCGCCGGCCCTCGGGACCGCGCGGCGCTGTGGCTGGCCGCGCGGGCGGAGCGCCGCAGGGCGGCCGGCACGCGGTTCAGCCCGGGGGTGGACGCCGACGCGGCGGCCGAGGACGCCGAGGCGCAGGGTCTGTCCGGGCGGGCCGCCGACGGGGTCGACGGCCCCGCGGGCTCACAGGGCCAGGCCGAGCCCCAGCAGGACGCCGTAGGCGAGCTCGAGCGCGGCGGTGCCGGCCAGGACGGGCCGCAGCAGCACGCCGCGGGCGCCCAGCCGCACCGTGGTGACGAGCAGGGCGGCCGGTAGCGCCAGCAGCAGCACGAGCAGGGACCACGGCGCGACGAGCGCGCACGCCACCCCGAGCAGCAGCGGGACGACGACGAACGCTGCGTAGAGCTCGCGGGCCCGGTGCTCGCCGATCCGCACGGCGAGCGTGCGCTTGCCCGCCAGCACGTCGGTGGGCACGTCGCGGACGTTGTTCACCATGAGCAGCGCGCACGCCAGCAGGCCGATGCCCACGGCCCCTGCCGCCGCGGGCCAGGAGATCCGGTCCGCCTGGGTGTACGTGGTGCCGAGCACGGCGACCAGCCCGAAGAACACGAAGACGCCGACCTCACCCAGCCCCCGGTACCCGTAGGGCGAGCGTCCGCCGGTGTACGACCAGGCCGCGAGGATCGCCACGGCACCGACGGCGAGCAGCCACCAGTGCCCGGTGACGACCACGAGCCCGAGCCCGATGAGGGCGCCGACGCCGAAGGCGGCGAACGCGGCGGTGCGCACCTGCTCGGGGCGCGCGGCCCCGGAGCCGGTGAGGCGCAGCGGGCCGGTGCGCTCCAGGTCCGTGCCGCGGATGCCGTCGGAGTAGTCGTTGGAGTAGTTGACGCCGACCTGCAGGGCCAGGGCGACGCCCGCGGCCAGGGCTGCCCTGCCGATCGAGGCCTCACCCAGCTGGGCTGCGGCCCCCGTCCCGACGAGCACCGGGGCGACGGCGGCGGGCAGGGTGCGCGGGCGCGCACCCTCCAGCCACTCAGCTGCTGTGGCCATCGTGGTCCTGTCCTCCGTCCCGGGCGGTACGGCCCTCGGCCGCGATCCGTGCGACCGCCGACCGGTCCACCTTGCCCGGCCCGCGCTGCGGCAGCGCGTCCACCAGGACGAGGCGCCGGGGCGCGGCGGCGCTGCCCAGGGTACGGCTCGCCGCCTCGCGCAGCTGCACCAGCGTGACGGCGTCACCCGCGGTCTGCGCGTGCCGGAGCGGCCGCGCGGGGACGACGACGGCCGTCACCTCCTGACCCCACTCCGCGTCCGGCACACCGACGACGCACACCTCGCCGACGCCCGGCACCGCGGCGAGCGCGGCCTCGACCGCCGCGGGCCGGACCTTGACGCCGCCCGTGACGAGCACGTCGTCGAGCCGGCCGAGCAGCGTCAGCCGGCCGTCGCGCAGCTCGCCCGCGTCCGCGGTCCTCAGCCACCGCACGCCGTCGTGCACGACGAAGGGGTCCTGGCCGGCCTCGGGCGCCGGCAGGTACCCCCGCGCGAGCACGGGGCCGGCGATCCGCACGGCGCCGTCGTGCACCGCGACCCGCACGCCGTCGAGCGGGACACCGTCGTACACGCAGCCACCGCAGGTCTCCGTCATCCCGTACGTCGTCACGACACGCAGGCCGAGCGCGCGCGCGGCGTCGAGCAGCGGGCGGGGGGCCGCGGCGCCGCCGACGAGCACCGCGTCGAGCTGCGCCAGGGCGGCCAGCGCGGCGGGCAGGGCACCGGTGGACGCCTGGGACACGACGCGGTGCAGCTGGGTGGGGACGAGCGCGGCGTACCGGCGTCCGCCGCGCGCCTCCTCGACGGCCCGGGCCAGGGCCGCAGGGGAGCCGGGTGGCTCGACGAGCACGGCGTCCGTCCCGGCGAGCGCCGAGCGGACGAGCACCTGGAGCCCGGCGACGTGGCCGGGCGGCAGGGCGAGCAGCCAGCGGCCGGGCCCGCCGAGTCGCTCGTGGGTCGCCTCGGCCGACGCGACGAGCGCTGACCGGTCGAGCAGGACCCACCGCGGGCCACCCGTCGAGCCGGACGTCCGCACCACGAGCGCCACGGCGTCGGGCACGCGCGGCGGCAGCGTCCCGAGCGCGGCACGTGCCTCAGGGGTGTCCGCCACCGGCGCCAGGGCCGGACCGCTGCCGTCGACGGCAGCGCGCACGGCGACGGCGAGCGCCGCGAGACCGGCCGGGTCCGTCGGCCCGACCGGCCACGGCACGAGCTGGCGGTCCACCACGTCAGCGTAGGTGCGCCGTACAGTGATCCGTGGTCTGGCCGCCAGGACGGACGGACCTGCAGGACAGCCAGACCACACCCGGCCGCGTGGCCGGTGCGACAAGGAGATGCCCCGTGGCCCGTTCGACCACGTCCGTCGAGACCTCCTCCGGACGGGCCGCCCCGCCGCGACCTGGCCTCGTGCGCCGGCGCGCCACGCGCGGACTCCTCGCCGGGGTGGCCGTGCTGGCCGTCATGGGGCTCGCCGCGTGCGCCGGCCCTGCGCCCGAGGCGCCGGCGCCCGTCACCGTCACCCCGAGCATCGAGCCGTCGCGTGCGGCCCCGCCCGAGCCCGTCGTGCCCGTGGTGTGGCCCCTGACCGGCGTCGCGACGCCCGAGGTCGCCGCCCGTCCCGCGGTGGCTGTCAAGGTCGAGAACACGTCCGTCGCCCGTCCGCAGTCCGGGCTGGACCAGGCCGACGTGGTGTGGGAGACGATCGTCGAGTTCGAGGTCTCGAGGTTCGTCGCGGTGTTCCACTCCCAGGTCCCCGCCGAGATCGGACCCATCCGGTCCGTGCGGCCGATGGACCCGCTCATCGCCAGCCCGCTGCACGGCCTGTTCGTCTTCTCCGGCGGTCAGGCCGGCATCCTCGCCCTCCTCCCAGGCAGCGGCATGCAGCAGCTCAGCCACGACGCCGGGGCCGACGGCCTGTACCGCGTCTCGTCGCGCTCCGCCCCGCACAACGTCTACGGCGACATGACCGTGTTCCTCGCCCAGGCCGACGCCGACCACAGCGCGGCGCCGGCCCAGCAGTTCGCCTTCGCGCTCCGCGCGGAGCAGGCCTCCGCGACGCTCGTCGGCGCCCCGGCGACGACGCTGTCCTTCCGCCTGTCCTCCGCGTCCAGCCCCACGTGGACCTGGGACGCGGCCACCGGCACCTGGCTGCGCTCGGAGGGCAGCACGCCCGCCACGGCGGCGAGCGGCGCGCGGCTCTCCGCCGTCAACGTCGTCTCGATCGTGGCGGAGCACCCCAACTCGGGGTTCGGCGCGCAGAACGACGCACCCGTCCCGACCTACAACCTCGTCGGCGAGGGCGAGGCGCTCGTCGCGACCGGGGGCAAGACCGTCGTCGGGACGTGGCGCAAGACGGCGCAGGAGGCACCGATGCAGGTCTTCGGCCCGGACGGCGCCCCGCTGCTGCTCGCCCCCGGCAACACCTGGGTCGAGCTGGTACCGGCCGGCACGGGTTCGCTGACGGTCGGCTGACCGCACCGCTCACGCCCACCGTGCCGCGTGCCGATAAGACCCCGTGAGGTGAGCGACCGTCCGGCGCCCGCCGGACGGCGGCACCCGGAGGTGGGCATGGGCGAAGGCCGACGGTCGCGGGGCCTGGCCGCCCGGATGGAGGCGGCGCTCGACGGCCTCGTCGACCCCACGGTGATCGCCCAACCGGTGCGTGACGCGGCCGGCGACGTCGTCGACCTCGTGCTGGTCTACGTCAACCTCGCAGCAGCCGAGTGGGGCGCCCCGGTGGGCGCCCTGCTCGGGCAGCGGGTCGATCCGTCGCCCTCGGCGGGCCTCGATCGGCTGCTCAAGGTGCACGCGAGCGGCGAGGCGCTGGCACTCGACTCGGTCGCGGTGTCCCGCCGCGGCGGGACCGAACGGTTCGTCGACATGCGCGTCGTGCGCCTGGACGACGACCTGCTGCTCAGCTGGCGCGACGTCACGGTGCGGCTGGCCGCGGAGCAGGCGCTCGCGGCCCACGGCACGCGGTTCCGCCACGTGCTCGACAACCTCCTCGACCCGGCGGTCATGGCCGAGCCCGTCCTCGCGCCGGACGGCACCCTGAGCGACCTCCGGGTCATCTACCACAACCTCGCCGCCCAGGGCGGCGGGGAGCCGATCTGCCAGGGCCTGCGCGAGCAGCTCGGGCGGGCCGGGGTGCCAGAGCTCTACGAGCGCTACGCCGGGGCCTTCCACGACGGGGAGCCCGTGGTGCTCGACGGCGTCCCGACGACCGACACGCGCACGGGGGCGCTCCGCTACCTCGACGTGCGGGCCCGCCGGGTCGGGGACCTGCTCGTCGTCACGTGGCGGGACGAGACGGACCGGCACGCCACGGAGCGCGCGCTCGCCGACAGCGAGGCGCGGTTCCGGATGGCGTTCGACGACGCGCCGGTCGGCATGGTCGTCACGAGCCTCGACGCGGCGGACGCCGGGACGTACCTCCAGGTCAACCGTGCGCTGACCGACATGCTCGGCTACGCGCCCGGCGACCTGGTCGGGGTGCACGGCCCCGACCTCACCCACCCGACGGAGCGCGAGACGGACGCCGTCATGCTGCGTGAGCTGGTCACGGGAGAGCGGTCCACCTACCACCGTGAGAAGCGCATGCGCCGGGCGGACGGACGCTGGCTCTGGGTCCGGATGGCCGCGTCGGCGGTCCGCTCGGACGCCGGCCGGTCGTACGCCGTGGTCCACATCGAGGACGTGACGGCGCGGCGCGCCGCCGAGGCGGAGCTCGCGCGGCGGGCGCTCGTCGACCCGCTGACCGGGTTGTCCAACCGGGGTGTGCTGCTCGACCACATCCGCCTCGAGGTGCGCGAGCTCGAGCGCCTCGGCGGCGCGGTCGCGGTCTTCTACCTCGACCTGGACCGCTTCAAGGACGTCAACGACACGCTGGGCCACGCGGCGGGCGACGAGGTGCTGCGCAGCGTGGCCGCCCGGCTCTCGGCAACGGTGCGCGGCAGCGAGGCGGTCGGCCGGCTCGCGGGCGACGAGTTCGTCGTCGTCGCACACGTGTGGGACGAGGCTCAGGCGGTGCGGATCGCCCGGCGTCTCGTCGACGCGGTCATCGAGCCGATGGTCGTCGGCCCCCGCGCGATCGTCGTGCGACCGAGCATCGGGGTGACGCTCACCGCTGAGCCCTCCGCCGCGCCGGAGGACCTGCTGCGCGAGGCGGACCTGGCGATGTACGAGGCCAAGCGCGGCGGCCGGGCTCCGTGGGCGCTCTACGACAGCGCCCTGCACCGCACCGCCGTCGAGCGGCTCGAGATCGAGGGGTCCCTGCGGTCCGCCGTGGCCGAGGACCGGCTGCGCCTCCTCTACCAGCCCATCGTCGACGTGGCGAGCGGCCGGATCGTCTCGGCGGAGGCGCTGCTGCGCCTGGTCCACCCGGAGCGCGGGCTGCTGGCCCCCGACGCCTTCATCGAGGTCGCCGAGGCGAGCGACCTCATCGTGCCCATCGGTGCCTGGGTGTTCGAGGAGGCGTGCCGTCAGCTCGCGAGATGGCAGGAGGTGACGCCGCGGATGCGCGTCGCCGTCAACGTCTCGGCCCGGCAGGTGGCGCACCTCGTCGTGGGTGAGCAGGTGGCCCGTGCGACGACCGCGACCGGGACCGTGGCGTCCGACCTGCTGCTGGAGATCACCGAGCGGGTGCTGCTCTCCGCGGACGACGACGTGCTGGCCGAGCTCCGCGGGGTCACGGCGGCCGGCTGCGGCCTGGCGATCGACGACTTCGGCACCGGGTACTCGTCGCTGACCTACCTCACGCGGTTCCCGGTGACGACCCTGAAGATCGACCGGGAGTTCGTCGCCGGGCTCGGGGTGCGCGGCGAGGACACCGTGGTGGTCGCCGCCGTCGTGGGCCTGGCCAAGTCGCTGGGGCTCACCGCCGTCGCCGAGGGTGTCGAGACGGTCGAGCAGCTCGCTGCGCTGGGCGCACTGGGCTGCCACCGTGCGCAGGGCTTCCACCTCGGTCGGCCGATGACGTCCGACGCGCTCCTGGCGCTGCTGCGCGCCCAGGGCTGAGGCGTCGCGCCGCGTGCCGCTGAGCGGCCGCGTGCTGCTCAGAAGTGGTAGGGGAAGCCCGACCAGTCCGGTGCGCGGTGGCCGAGGAAGGCGTCGCGCCCCTCGACCGCCTCGTCGGTCATGTACGCGAGCCGGGTCGCCTCGCCGGCGAAGACCTGCTGCCCGGCCAGCCCGTCGTCGGCGAGGTTGAAGGCGAACTTCAGCATCCGGACCGCCTGCGGGCTCTTGCCGGCGACCACGCGGGCGTACTCCAGCGCGAGGCTCTCCAGGTCGGCGTGCTCGGCCACCTCGTTGACGGCGCCCCACCGCTCGGCATCGTCTGCGGAGTACTCCCGGGCGAGGAAGAAGATCTCCCGCGCCCGCTTCTGCCCCACCTGGCGGGCCAGCAGGGCCGAGCCGTACCCGCCGTCGAACGAGCCGACGTCGGCGTCCGTCTGCTTGAAGCGGCCGTGCTCACGGCACGCGATCGACAGGTCCGCGACCACGTGCAGCGAGTGCCCACCGCCGGCCGCCCAGCCGTCCACCACCGCGACGACGACCTTGGGCATCGTGCGGATGAGCCGCTGCACCTCGAGGATGTGCAGCCGACCTGCCCGCGCCGGGTCGATGCCCTCGGCGGTCTGCGTGGCGACGTCGGACGTGTAGCGGTAGCCGTCGCGCCCGCGGATCCGCTGGTCACCGCCAGAGCAGAATGCCCACCCGCCGTCCTTGGGGCTGGGCCCGTTGCCGGTGAGCAGCACCACGCCCACGTCAGAGCTCATCCGGGCGTGGTCGAGCACCCGGTAGAGCTCGTCGACCGTGTGCGGCCGGAAGGCGTTGCGCACCTCTGGCCGGTGGAACGCGATGCGGACCACGGGCAGGTCGCGCTCGATGCCGGCCTCGGGGTCGTCGGTGCCGGGGTCGTCGGTGGCCGGCGTGCCGGTGCGGTCCACCCCGCGGTGGTAGGTGACGTCGGTCAGTCCCTCGAACCCCGCGACCTCGCGCCAGCGCCGCGGGTCGAACGTCTCGGACACCGACGGGGGCAGCGGGCTCATGCGCGCAAGGGTAGCCAGGCGTCGGCCGGGGCCGCTCCTGGTGTGCGCCCGCGCACTACGGTGACGGGGTGACGCCGCCCACCGACCCCCGACCGCGCGAGCTGCGCGTCTACCGGGTCGGCCTGCGCACCCGGTTCCGCGGGCTCACCGCGCGCGACGGTGTGCTGGTCCGCGGCGCGGCGGGCTGGGGCGAGTTCGCGCCGTTCTGGGAGTACGACGACGCCGAGTCCCTCGCCTGGTGGCGCTCGGCGCTCGAGGCGGCCGACGGCGGCTGGCCCGTGCCGCTGCGGGCCACCGTCCCGGTCAACGTCACCGTCCCGGCGGTCGACGGCGCAGCGGCGCGCCGGATCGTCGCGGCATCCGGCGGCTGCCGGACGGCCAAGGTCAAGGTCGCCGAGCGTGGCCAGACGATGGCGGACGAGGTGGAGCGGGTCGAGGCCGTCCGCGACGCACTGGGCCCCGGCGGCGCGATCCGGATCGACGCCAACGGCGCGTGGGACGTGGGCACGGCGCTGGCCCGCCTGCGGGTGCTGGACCGCGCCGCGGGGGGCCTGGAGTACGTGGAGCAGCCGTGCGCCACCGTTCCGGAGCTCGCGGCGGTGCGCCGGGCGGGGACGGTCCGGGTCGCGGCGGACGAGTCCGTGCGCCGCGCCGAGGACCCCTTGGCCGTGGTCCGCGCCGGCGCCGCCGACCTCCTGGTGCTCAAGGTGGCGCCGCTGGGCGGGGTGCGCGCGTGCCTCGAGCTGGCCGAGCGCGCCGGCCTGCCCGTGGTGGTGTCCTCCGCCCTGGAGACGTCCGTGGGGCTCGCCGCGGGGCTCGCCCTCGCCGCGGCACTCCCGGAGCTGCCGTTCGCGTGCGGCCTGGCCACGGCCCAGCTGCTCACCGACGACCTCGTCGCCGCAGCGCCCCGCGTGGTCGACGGGGCGATCGGCGTCGGCGCGGTGGTCCCCGACACCGCACTCCTCGACGCCCACGCCGCGGACGCGGGGCTCGACGCCCGATGGCGCGCGCGCGTGGCAGCGGTGCGGCGCCTCGACGTCGCGCCGGCCGGCGAGCGCGTCCGTGCGCCTGCCGGTGCGGACCCGGCGCTCCGCACCCCGTCGCACCGCGAGCCAGGAGGCCCCGCATGAGCCCGTCCGTCCACGCCGCCCGGGTGCTCGTCCAGGCCCTGGTGGACCTCGGCGTGCGGCACGTCGTGCTCGCCCCTGGCTCGCGCAGCGCACCGCTGGCCTACGCGGTGGCGCAGGCCGCGGCCGGCGGTGCGGGCGACCCGGGGCTCGAGCTGCACGTGCGGATCGACGAGCGCGCCGCCGGCTTCCTCGCGGTCGGCCTGGCCCGCGCGGCCCGCGCCCAGGGGCGGCTGGAGCCCGTCGCCGTGGTCACGACGTCCGGCACCGCCGTGGCCAACCTGCACCCCGCCGTCCTCGAGGCCGACCACGCCGGGCTGCCCCTGCTGCTGCTCACCGCCGACCGCCCGCACGAGCTGCGCGGCACGGGCGCCAACCAGACCACCGAGCAGGTGGGGCTCCTGGCGCCCGCCGTCCGGCTGACCCTCGACGTGCCAGCGCCCAGCGGCAGGCCCGGCGAGGACCGCGACCTGCGCCATGCGGCGGCGCGAGCCGCTGCCGCTGCGCTCGGCTCGCGGACCGGGGATCCCGGACCGGTCCACCTCGACCTTGCCTACCGCGAGCCGCTGGTCCCCGCCGACGACGCGTGGCCGGAGCGCTCGCGCGACGGCCTGGCCGACGTCGAGCCGCGCGAGCCGCACGCGGAGTCGTCCGGCCCGGCGAGCTGGGCGATGCGCGTCGCCGACTCGTCCGTGCCGGTCAGCCCGGGCGACGGGGTGCGTACGGTCGTGGTCGCGGGGGACGGTGCCGGGCCGGGCGCCTTCTGGATCGCCGCGGCGAACCGCTGGCCGCTGCTCGCCGAGCCGACGTCCGGCGCGCGCGAGGGCCGCAACACGATCCCCGCGTACCGCCTCCTGCTCGACGTCCCGGAGCTCGGTGGTGCCGTGCAGCGCGTCGTCGTCCTCGGCCGGCCGACGCTGTCGAGGCCGGTCCAGGCGCTGCTCGCGCGGCCCGACGTCGAGGTGATCGTCATCGCTCCACAGGGTCGGGGCTGGCCGGACGCCGGGCGGGCGGCGACCCGGGTGCTCACCGAGGTACCGGCGGGCCTGCTGCGCGGCAACCTCGGGGCAGGGCTGGACTGGCTGGCGCGCTGGCAGCGCGCCGGCGCCGCTGCCGCGCGGGCGGTCACGGCGACCCTGCGGGCCGCGATGGACGCCGGCGGCGCCCTGCCCGGGGCGGTGCTCGCCACGGCGATGGCCGCGCACAGCGTGGCGGGGGACGTCCTCGTGGTGGGGGCGAGCAACCCGATCCGGGACCTCGACCTCGTCGCGGCATGGGACGAGGCGCCGCTCGTGCTGGCCAACCGCGGGCTGGCGGGGATCGACGGGACGCTGTCGACGGCGGCGGGCGTGGCGCTGGGCCTGGGCCGCCCGGTGCGTGCGTACGTGGGCGACGTGACCTTCCTGCACGACGTCGGTGGCCTGCTCACCGGCCCGCTCGAACGCGTCCCCGACCTCCAGGTGGTGGTCGCCAACGACGACGGCGGCTCGATCTTCGCCACGCTCGAGCACGGCGACCCGCGCTGGGCCGCCGTCGCCGAGCGCGTCTTCGCCACGCCCCACGGCGCCGACCTCGCAGCCCTGTGCGCGGGGTACGGCGTGGCCCACCGGCGGGTCGCGGACATGCCGGCGCTGCACGCCGCGCTCGTCGAGCCCATCGTCGGCCGCAGCGTCGTGGAGGTCGTCGTCGACCGGGCGGGCCGGCGTGACCTGCACGGCCGGCTCGCCGACGCCGTGCGGGGCGCCGTGCGCGAGGCTGTCGCGGGGTAGCGCCGGGCGGCGACGGGCGCGGGCTCAGCGTTCCCAGCGGGTTCCCAGGTGGCGCCCAGGCACCGCCCAGGACGCCGGGGTGTGCTGGTGTCCTCGAAGGAGGCCCCATGAGCACCGAGCAGCACCCGACCGGCGACCTCGCCGGTCCCGACGCACAGCACGTCGTCCCCCCCGCGGCACCCCCTGTGCCGCCCGCACCCGTCCCGCCGTCCGGCGCGACGCACGGCACGGCGCCCGCGGGGACGAGGACCGCGCCACCCCCCGCTCCGTCCGTGCCCCCCGCGCCCCCCGGTCCGCCCGCATCGCCCGTCGACCTCTGGGCACCGCCGGCGCCCGGGCCGGCACCCGTCCGCGACCGCCGGTGGCTCCCGCTCGTCGGCACGGCCGCCGCGGCGGCGCTCCTGGCCAGCCTGGGCACCGCCGGCCTGACCGGGGCGTTCGACCAGGGTTCGTCCAGCACGCCGTCGTCCCTCGCGACGATCGGCGCGCAGGAGTCCACGACCGTGCCGGTGAGCGGCTCGTCCACCGGTCAGGCGGACTGGGAGGCCGTCGCCGAGGCCGTGCGACCCTCGGTGGTGGCGATCGACGTCGAGACGTCGTCGGGCACCGGCAAGGGCTCGGGCGTCATCCTCGACGCCGAGGGCCACGTGCTGACCAACGACCACGTCGCCGGGGACGCGGTGGACGGCGGTCTGCAGGTCACGCTCGCCGACGGCCGTGTCTACGAGGCGACGCTGGTCGGCACCGACCCGACCACCGACCTCGCGGTCATCGCGCTCGTCGACCCGCCGGCCGACCTCGTCCCGGCCGTGCTCGGCGACTCCGACGCCCTGGCGGTCGGCGAGGCCGTCATGGCCGTCGGCAACCCGCTGGGCCTGGACAGCACGGTGACCACGGGGATCGTCTCGGCGCTCGACCGGCCGGTCTCCACCTCGGACGGCACGGACGAGACCGTGGTGACCAACGCGATCCAGATCGACGCCGCGATCAACCCGGGCAACAGCGGCGGGCCGCTGTTCAACGCCGCGGGCGAGGTCATCGGGATCACGTCCTCGATCGCCTCGCTGTCCACGGGGACCTCGACGTCCGGCTCGATCGGCCTGGGCTTCGCCATCCCCGTGAACCTCGCCGACCGCGTCGCCGCGGAGCTCGTGACGGACGGCTCTGCCGAGCACGCCTTCCTGGGCGTGGCGCTCTCCGACGGCACGGCGACGGCCGACGGCACCACGCGCCGCGGCGCCGTCGTCGAGGAGGTCACGGAGGGCTCGCCAGCTGCGCTCGCGGAGCTCGTGGTCGGGGACGTCGTCGTGGCGATCGACGGCGACCCTGTCAACGGCGCCGAGGCGCTCACCGCCTTCGTCCGGGAGCGCGCCGCCGGCAGCGACGCGACCCTGACGATCGTGCGGGACGGCGCCGCGCTGGACGTCGAGGTCACGCTCGCGGTGCGGGCGGAGGCCGCGGCGTCGGCCACGACGCCGGACGGCTCCAGCGGCTGGCGCACCACGCCGCAGGACCCGCAGGGCTGAGCGGCGCCTCGGCGCCGGCTCCCGGCCGGGGACGCTGTGCGGAGCATCCGGCACGAGATCCGTGCCGGATGTTCCGCACAGCGCGGACGACCGCCGTCGGGCGCGGGCCCGGCGTCAGCCGTCGAGCAGCGCGTGCCGCATGGGCTCGAGCTTGGCCTCGGACTCGGCGAGCTCTGCCTCGGGCACCGACGCCGAGACGATCCCGCAGCCCGCGAACAGCCGCAGCCGGTGCGGATCGCCGGGGTCGATCTCGGCCGAGCGCAGCGCGATGCCCCACTCGCCGTCGCCGTCGGCCCCGAGCCAACCCACCGGCCCGGCGTACCGCGCGCGGTCCATGCCCTCGAGCCGGGCGATGAGGGCGCAGGCGTCGGCGGTGGGTGTCCCCGCGACGGCAGCCGTCGGGTGCAGCGCCGCGGCAAGGGCCAGGCTGGTGGGCGGCTCGCCGCGGTCGGTCGCGAGCACGGCGGTGACGTCGGTGGCCAGGTGCAGCACGTTCGGCAGGTGCAGCACGAAGGGCGTCTCGGGCACGTTGGTCGACGAGCAGAAGGGTTCGAGCGCGTGCGTCAGCGACTCGACGGCGTACTCGTGCTCCTCGAGGTCCTTGGAGCTGTGCGCCAGGATCGCTGCCCGCGCCAGGTCGGCGTCGTCGTCCCCCGTGCGCCGGATGGTCCCGGCCAGCACGCGCGAGGTGACGAGCCCCTTCTCGCTGCGCACCAGCAGCTCAGGGGTGGCCCCGAGCAGGCCGTCGACGGCGAAGGTCCAGCACGAGCGGTAGTCCGCGGCCAGGCGGCGCAGCACCCAGCGCGGGTCCAGCGGGTGCTCGGTGCGTGCGACGACGTCCCGGGCCAGCACCACCTTGTCCAGGCGGCCGGAGCGGATCTCCGCGACAGCTGCGGCGACGGCGCCCTGCCAGCCCGCGCGGTCGAGCGCGCCGTCGGCGTACGTGACGGCGCCGGGCGGGACGACGGGCGAGGGCTCGGTGAGCAGCGCGGCGCTCGGGGCGCCGACGGCGGCGGCGTCCAGCGTGGTGATCCACGCCGCGCTCCCGCGGCGGCCGACGACGACGCGCGGCACCACGAGGACGCCGCCGGCGGGGGAGGCGTCGGCGAAGGCGAACGAGCCGAACGCGAGGGGTCCCGTCCCCGGCAGCCGCACCTCGTCGCGGACGACGGCGTGCGCGACGATCGCACGCCAGGCGTCCTGCGCCCGGGCGAAGCGGTCCGTGCCCGCGGTCCCGACCCGCACCAGCTCGCCCCAGGCCACGATCCCGTCGCCGCGGCGCACCCAGGCCAGGCCCCCGTCGGGCGGCAGCAGGTCCAGCAGGTCGGCGGGGAGCTCTGCGGGGTCGACGGCGACCGTGCGCGCGACCAGCGGCTGGGGCAGGGCCTGGCCGCCGTCGTCGTCGACGGGGGTGGCGCGGGGCTCGGGGATCATCGCCGTACAGCGTAGGACCGCCCGACCGATGCCCCCGCCTCGCCCGCCGACGACCTGCCCCTCCCCTCGCACGTGCGGAGCGTTGGGGTCGGGACACGCCGGCGTGTCGGACCGGGACGCTCCGCACGCGACCGGGACGCTCCGCACGCGACCGGGACGCTCCG